>JAZKSQ010000046.1:0-10227 GCA_036625995.1 Thermoplasmatota archaeon
CAGTAGTTGTTTGAAGGAGATATTTTTTTCATGTATTATTCCTTCTATCTGGTAGAATTCTGGTAGATGTGTAGAGTCGATGTTTTCTTTTCGATAGACTCTTCCTATTGAGAATACTTTGCTAGGTGGCTCTGGATGGTTGTATAGGTATCTAATGGTGTTTACGGTGGTATGTGTTCTTAGAAGTGTTCTACGTCCTTCTTTTTTAGAGAAGTTGTATCTCCATCCTTCTGAGCTGGTTATACCTCCGTTTTCATGTATATCTGTTATTTTTTGTAGAAGTTTTTTGTCTTTTATTTCTATTTCTTTTGGGTTTTCTAGATAGAATGTATCTTGCATTTCTCTTGCGGGATGGTCTTGAGGGATGAATAAGGTGTCCATATTCCAAAAACAGTTTTCTACGAAGTTTCCTTGTATTTCTTCAAATCCCATCTGTAAAAATATTTTTCTGATTTTATTGATTAGATGTATCAATGGATGAGGTTTTCCGCCGTGTGTTGCTGGTGCAAATGCTTCGATGTCATAGGGTCTTATTTCTTTTTGTTTCCATTCTTGGTTTTTTATGATTTGTGACGTTATTTGTGTGATTTCTTTTTTTATTTTTATTTCATGTTGTAGTAGTTCTTTTGCTTTTTCTGTTAAAGTTATGGTGCTGATTATTGTTTCTTTCTCTTTTAAAACATTTTTTCTTGATAGAAGCTCTTTGATTTTTGATTTTTCTATTTCTAGACCAGGTTTTTCATTTAGTTTTTTTAGGATTTTTTCTTCTTCTGTTTCTATTGTATTTGCTTTTTTTCCTTTTTCAGTTGCTGTTAGAAAGGTTTCTCCGTTTTCTTTTGTTATTTTTGCCCATCCTTTCTTTTTAAGCCATCCTATAGCGACGGATATCTCTTTTTTTTGTAGAGATTGTGTAAGTTTGGATAATGAAGCTTTTCCATTGTTTTTTATTATTTTTTTGATAACTTTTTTTTCTGGTAACCCTTCTTTTATGAATTTTTTTCCTTCTTTCTCTAGATAGTATTTTTTTATGATTTTTTCGTTTATGTTTACTAGCTTTTTGGATTGTAGCCAGGAGGAAGCGTTCATCACTTCTACTTTTTTTTGGAAGTCTCCTTTGTTGTATATTTCCTCAGGTGATGCTTTTCCATTTAGTTTTTGTAGTGTTTTTAGAAGTTTTTTTTCATGTTCTGAGAGTTCTTTGATAGTTTTTTTGATGCCCATTGGGAAATGGAAATTATATAGGTGTGTATTAAGATATCGATTGATTGATTTGATAAATTATCTTTTTATATGATAATCCTATTACGGGTTTTGCAACATTTGAGAGGGCTCGTAGCTTAGGTTGGTTAGAGCGCTCGGCTGATAACCGGGAGGTCGCCGGTTCAAATCCGGCCGGGCCCATATTTTTTTCTTTAATGCAGTTTTTTTGTAAAAAAGAGATAGATGTGAATTTAAAAGTTATGTTAGTTTTAGTTTTTTTAAGTTAGTTATAAAAAAGAAATGTTATAGTTCTAAAAAGAGAGAAGAAAGAGAGATTGAAAATTTTTTTTATGTATTTGTATTATTGGAGAATGTAGGTAGTTCCATTGCGTTTGCGTTCTTTGCTAATCCTAAAAATAGTGTATAGCTTTGTTGGTTTATTGGGTTGGCTTCGTATACATATACGCCTTTGAATCTGGTCATAAGGCCTATTTGTCGTCCTACGGTTACTTCAGGTGAGAAAGTGTTTAATTTGAATCTATATGTTTGGCTGTCTACGTCGTTTTGTTGTGATTTTTCTGCGTATCTCCAGAAGAATAAGGGTTTAGTTGCAAGTCTGAATTTGCTGTCTTTTAGTATGTTTAATTTGTAGCACCATCCTTGGCTTACTATGAAGCTGCCTCGTAATGGTATAATTTTTCCGAGTAGTGTATCTTGTAGTATTCCTCTGTCTAGCATGAATTTCAGTATTTTTGAAAGAATAGGATGATTTTCTTGCATGTTTACTATTTCTAGTATTTTAGACATCATTTCGTCTGTGTTTTCTGCGTTCATTAGTTGTTGTATTAAATCTATGAGTGAACTTTTTAGGTTTTGAATTTGTTCTTTTTCTACGTTAATTGTTTTTTCTACTGATTCTCCGTTTTTATCAATTGTTTTTAGTTTGAGTGTAGTGGTCTTTGTATCTTCTTTTTGTGATTCAGCAGTTATTACAGGCGTTATGGTCATACCTGCGAATAGACATACTACTGCTATGGTTAAATATTTTTTTAATATTTTATTTTCCATCTTATCTTTTTCCCCAGTTTAAACTAAGTTTTAGTTTTTTTTTAATAAAGTAGTTTTATGGCTATATAAATATTTTGGTATTGTAATTTAAATAGAATATTTTTTGTAAAAGATATAGGTTAAGTTGAATCTAACGTTTTTTTATGTGTTTCATATGATTTTTTGTCATATAGAACCATTCTTATTAGTTTGATTTTTTCTGTATTCTGTAGTTGTTTATATATGGTTTCGATGGCTATTTTTGCTGCTTTTTCTGTTGGATATCCGAATGCTCCGGTGCTAATCGCGGGAAAAGAGATAGTTTTTATGTTTTTTTGTTCAGCGAGTTTTATTGTTTCTTTGTAACAAGAGATAAGATCTTTTTTATCTTTTTTAGATCCTGAATATATAGGTCCTACAGTATGGATTACATATTTTGCAGGGAGATTGTATGCTTTAGTTATCTTTGCTTCTCCTGTTTGGCATCCATCGATTTTTTTGCATTCCTCCCAAAGTTTTTTTCCAGCGGCTCTATGTATAGCTCCCGCTACTCCTCCACCCGGGGCTAATCTTTTATTTGCGGCGTTGACAATAGCTTCGGTGTCTTGTTTTGTGATATCTCCTTTTATTATTTCAAAAATAGAGTTGTTAACTTTGGTTTTTATCATATCTTTTTTTCCACCCGGATACATTAAGTTAAAAAGATGTTATTTATAAGAAGTTATTTCTCCTTTTATATTTGTAGACATGTTTCCGTAAGGTGTATCGTTAATTGTTTTTTCTATTGATAACTTAATTATGTTTTTTAAATTAGGGCTATAATAGTAGTCGATAAAAGGCATAATTTGGACTTTATATGCTTCAAATGTACCTGCCTTGGTTCCAATTGTTTTTTTCTGTGTACATTCTAAGTCTTCAATTACAGGTAGATAAAAATCTGTTTTTCCTGTCAACATCTTCATAGCTTTAGATATATCAGCTGAGGGAAGTAGATCTGAGTAAGGTTTAGGTATAATTTTTTTATCAGATATTTTGTTTACAAAATTAAGTATTTTAAACCAGATGGAATCGATAGATCCATCAATTTTTATTTTTGTATATGTTGTATCCCAATTTTTTTCTTTTTTTAAAGGAAAATCGATGAATTTCAATCCTTTTTCAAAATCCATAGTTAAATTAATATGTAGTGGAATAGGTATTTTTAAAAAAAAGCTAGGTGTTTTGGTTTTTAAAAATGGTTTTATTTTAAAGTTTATTTTTTTAAAAGTCATTTCGGGTTTGTCGATAATTATTTTACCTTGGAAAGATGTTTCTTTATTTGTTATGGCTGTTGCTTGTAGTTCTTCTATCGATATATCTATTTCACCTTTTATTTGCCCGGAGATGTCTAGGTGGTAGGTATCTTTTTTTTCTTCGGCTAATTGTAAGTTGAAATTAGGTATTTTGGCGTCTATTGATATTTCTTTATTTTCGTTTTTTATTTGTATTTTGAATTTTTCGAAGTTGTAACTCCATTCGTCTTTTTCTTCCCAGAATTCAACGGCGCAATATGTTTCTTTTTTGTCTGTTTTTCCTTGTGGATCAGTGACTATTAGAGTTATATTTTTGATTCCTTTTTCTTGAAAAGTGTAGTTAACTGTTTTTCCGGTCTGATTGTTTTTTTCATCTTCTATAAACCATGTATAGGTTAAGGGGTTATTTTCACAGTCGAATGAATTTTCTGCGTTTAGAACAATTTTTTCATCTATTTTGGCTTGATATGGTCCACCGGGGTTGGCTTTTGGAGGCCAGTTGAAATCGTTTTTATTGTAATCTGCCCACATAATTCCTACGTCGTCTATATGTAACGTATCATATTCTATGTTGAAAAATCCGTTATATCCCCAGAATTTCCCCCAGCTGTTTTTACATATCCAGTATCCTCCATTCTCGATGTTTGGGTCATCTTTCCATCCCACTATGGTTACCATATGGTTTATCCAGGATGGTTGCAGTGTTTTTGGATAATATGCTGTTTTGTTATGGTTTTGTATACCCCATTTTCTGAATTGATCTGTTGCTGCTATGTAGGTGCCTACTGGTCCGTCTTTGTATATTTTTGATTTGATTTTTTTTCTATCATGTTCTGTACCGTCTAGATTCAGGTACCCATAGTCAGATATAGGTATCAGAAAGTTTTGCCAATCGTCTTCTTTTTGTGAACATGGTATGTTGCTATCTGCTTGGTATGAAAAGTATTCTTCTGGAATTATTCCGTTGCAGTGGTTTCCATCTTCTGAAGTATCTTTTATGTATTCAAAAGTGTCATATGTACTCCCTCCGTTACATCCTCCTGCTTTAGGTAGGCATGATAGCACGTATTGCTCGGATAGGTCAGGGTTTAGTTCGGGTTGTTTTTCTCTTATATTTATTATTGATTCTATCACTCCTAGAGCTGTGAAATCCCAGCAGCTTCCACATTGTCCTTGATTTTTGACTTCTGTAGTCCAATCTTTACCCCGATAGTTGGTCCAGCTGAATTGAGAAGGTGTATCAACTATAGTTACGGTTGATAGTTTTTTTTCTATGTTTTTTAGTGAATATACCTTGTCCATTACCGGGCAAAGATACTCTATTTTCTCGGATTTAATTGATTTATTTTCTTCCTGAAAAATTATCTTATTAGAAATGTTTTCTAAAGTATTTCTATTGGTTAAAAAAGCCTGCGCTGTTGAAGATAGTATGAATAAGAGGATTATAGTTAGGGCTATTATTTGTCTTTTCAAAATTAAGACCTCCAAGGTCTTCCTTATATTATAGATATATTTTATCTTTTATAAATGTTGTTTGTTATAATCATTTTTTATTTCATTTATTTAGAAACGGGGTTTTTTTACAAAAAAGAATATAAGATAAATCATGTATTGTTTTTTGATTGATATTTTATGGATGCTGTAAAGGCTGTTTTGACGAGAAGAAGTATTAGGAAATATTCTCAGAAGGAGGATATTTCAAAAGAAGATATTGAGTTATTCTTAAAGGCTGGTATGAATGCTCCTTCAGCTGGAGACCAGAAACCTTGGCATTTCATAGTTCTAGATGACAAAAATTTAATGGAAAGGATAGCAGATTTTCATAATCATGCTAGTATGTTGAAATATGCTGATAAAGCAATTTTGGTTTGTTCGAAAGTTGATGATCTTGAAAAAAAAATTTTTAGACGGCATTGGCCTTCTGATTGTGCAGCTGCAACGGAAAATATTTTGATTGTTGCTAACGCAAAAAATATTGGTGCATGTTGGATTGGCATCTATCCCGATGAATATAATATAAAAAATATGGGAGAGCTTTTGAATTTGGACAAAGGCGTCATTCCTTATTCTCTAATTTCTCTTGGAGTTCCATTGGAGAGGAAGAAACCAAGAGATTTTTTTGATAAAAAAAGAATACATTATAATAGATGGTGAAAAAATTGATGATAAAAGATTTTCTTTATTCGCCTACTAGTTGTACAATGATGTTTCTTTGACGGGATTTTCTTGTATCTAGTTCTATGAATACTATTTGTTGCCATGTACCATGTATAAGTTTATTGTTTTGAAAAGGAAGTGTAATGCTTGGGCCGAGTAGACTTGCTTTTACATGTGATCTTCCGTTGTCGTCATGCCATGTTTCGTGATGGGTATAATATTGATCTTTTGGAGCGATTTTTTTTAAGGCGTCTGGAAAGTCTTTTTTTAGGCCTGGTTCATATTCTATAGTAGTCACCGATCCTGTTGATCCAGGGTTGAAGATACAGCAGATTCCTTCTTTTATTTTTGATTTTTTCACTATTTTCTCTATATCTTCGGTGAGATTGACAATGTCGTTTTCTCCTTTTGTATTAACTTTTATTTCATCTGAATAGACAGCCATTTTTTATATTTCACCTTTATCTATAATAGATTATTGATTACTTATATTTTTTATTTTTTAGGGTGAGTTATACCTGGGATTAGTTAGTTATGGTTTTAAAAAAAAATTTATTTTTTTGAGTTGGGGAGTTTTATGTAGTATGTAGTTCCTTTTCCTAATCCTGGGCTTTCCGCCCAGATACGGCCGCCGTGTTTTTCTACGATTTTTTTGCAGATCGGCATGCCTAGTCCGCTGCTGTCGAAATCGTGACGAGCGGGATCGGCTTTGTAAAATTCGTTGAAAAGTTTATTGATCTGCTCTTGATTCATGCCTATACCGTTATCGGTGATTGAAAGAATTACATTTTTATCGTTTTGTTCTGCATTTATTGTTACTTGTCCGTTTTTTTCTTTTGAATACTTGACCGAATTATTCAGAAGGTTGTTTATTAATTTTTCAAAACGGGGTTTATCGATCTCTACTGTTATGTCGTCCTCTATATTGTTTTTAATTTCTACATCGTTTTTTTTGCAAAAAATATTTTGTTTTTTTATGTTTTTATCTATTTCTTTTTTTAGGTTAGTTTTTTCGAATTGTAGATTTATTTTTGAGGAATTAAGTTTAGCAAGGGTGATAGTTTTTTCCACTATTTTCTTCATATGGCCTGTATTTTTTTCTAATACTTCTATAATTTTGGATGTAGGTTCGTCATCAACTTTGTCTTCAAGTATTGGCAGCAATGTTACAAAAGGTGTCAGTGGGTTTTTAAGGTCATGACCTATTTGGTTGACGAAATCATCTTTTTGTTGTAGTAGATGCTGGATTTTTTTTGTTCTTTTTTCGACTTTTTCTTCTAAGTTGTTATTTAATTCTTCTAATTTTTCTTTTGTTTTTTTAAGTTCTTTTTCTGCTTGTTTACGTTCGGTTATATTTTTTCCTCCCGCTACAAGGGATCTTATTCTTCCTTTTTTATCTCGGATGGGTCTTAGTGAGAAGTCTATTGTGATGATGTCATCGTTTTTTACTTTAAGTGTTGCTTCAAAAGAGATGTATTTTCCTTTTGATGCTTTTGAAATAGCTTTTTTAAGGCGTTTTTGAAGTTTTTCTGAATGTGTCCACCATGGTGTATTCCAAAATTTTAAGCCTTTTACATCTGATAGTTTACAGTCTATATAATCTAGACTGGTTTTGTTGGCAGATACAAGTGCCCCGTTGATGTCTATGATTCCAAGGAGGGTGTCAGGGTCATTGAAAATTGCGTTTAATATTTGTTTGGAGAGCTGGAGTTTTTTTTCTTTTTCTTTTCTTTTTGTGATATCTCTTGAGATTCCAAGCATGTATTTTTTGTTCGATTTTTTATCTTTTATAATGAAAGTTCTGAATTCAAATATTATTTTTTTTCCATTGATGTCATAGTTGGTGACTTCTCCATGCCAACTACCGTTTTTTCTGGTTTTTTCTATTATTTTTTGTTGTGTAGGTCTTTCCCCATCGTTTTCTTCTAGTATAGTCACATTTTTTCCAACGAGATCTTCTTTCTGGAATCCTAGTATTTTTTTACAGGCGGGGTTTACATATTTTATGGTTCCTTCAAGGTCTGTAATTATTATTGAGTCGTCTATTTGATCTATGATATCGTTTTTTTGGGTTATTATGTCTTTGTAGTTATCTTTATCTTTTTCTTTTGGTTTAGTTTGGTTGTAAGTTTCTTTTAGTTCATTGTTTTTTTCTTCTTTTTTAAGTTGTTTGACAATTTCAGGTTCATCTTTCATCTTGAAAGTTTCTCCTTTTAAAAAGATGTAACGGAGTTTTATATTCTGAAGGATTGTTTTATCCTATACCACATTTTTTATTGAGTTAGGAAAACTGATTAACGATATTTAAAAAATTCGATTTATGTAAATTTAGGATGTTTTTCGTAAAGAGTTGTAGATTACTTAAGAAAATGAAGAACATGATTTTTTTATAGAGGTATTTTTTGTCCTGCAGCGTTTCTTTTATATTTTCCGAAATCCTCTATTTTTTTTAGTTGTTCTCCGGTTAGTATTGGTCCTTCTTTGCAGACTCTTATTCCTTTTCCTATGCAGCATTGTCCACATATTCCTACTGCGCATTTCATGTATCTTTCCAGGGATGCTTGAAAGTTGACGTTTTTACATTTATTGTAGAGTTTTTTCATCATTATTTCTGGTCCACATGTTAGAATTGATGAAAAATTTTGTTTTGAAAGAATTTTAAATGCTTGATCTGTAGCAAATCCTTTGTTTCCGCATGATCCGTCATCTGTACATAGGATAGTGTTTGCCTTGGTTTTTTGAAGTCTTTTTTCGAAAAATATTTCTTTTTGGTTTTTTGCACCTATGATTATTGTACAGTCTTTGTTTTTTTCTATTGTTTTTTCAACTGCGGGCGCAAGCATGGCTATACCTGTTCCTCCGCCTACGAACAAGATTTTTTTTCCTTGAAAATCAAAGCCGTTTCCATATGGCCCCCTTATCCCTATTTTATCTCCTTTTTTTAGATTGTATAATGCTTGGGTTGCTTCTCCGACTTTTTTGAATGTTATTCCTTTAACCTGTTTTTTTTTGATGTATGATACACTCATCGGTATTTCGTCTATTCCTGGTATCCATATCATGAAAAACTGGCCTGGATTAATTTTTTCTGGGAATTTGAATAGTATAGTTTTGATGTCTTTTGCTTCGTCTTCTGTTTTTTTTATCGTGGTTATATACGGATAGTTCATTTATGTGCAACTCCGATTAGTTCTGATATCTTTTGGACGTTATTTTTTTTCATCCATCTTTTTATTTCATCGTTTATTTTTTTGAAGACATTTAGTTCTCTTTGATAGATTGCGGTACCTATTTGTACTGCGTTCGCTCCTGCCATAAGATATTCTATTACATCTTCTCCTTTGGTTATTCCTCCTACACCTATCACAGGTATATCTACTGTTTTGTATATTTCATATACGTTTCTTATACCAATGGGTTTTATCGCTTCTCCTGAATACCCCCCTATTTTGTTTGATAAGACAGGTGTTTTTAGATTTATGTCTATCTTCATGGCTTTTACGGTGTTTATGGCTACTATGGCATCTGCTCCTGCTTTTTCTGCATGTCTTGAGATATTTTTTATATCTGTTAGGTTGGGTGATAACTTAGCGAAAATAGGGATGTCTATGTTTTGTTTTATTTCTCTGATTATTTTTTTTACGATTTCGGGTTTTGAACCTAATTCTAGCCCGTATGATTTTGCGTGTGGGCAACTTAGATTTAGTTCAATAGCATATGCTCCATATTCTTCCATTTTTTCGGCTAGTATTACGAATTCATCGCTGTTTGCACCGTAAATGCTTGCTATTGTAGGTATATTGTATTTGGAGAGTTTTTCCATTTCTTCTTTATATTCTTCAATCCCTGGACTGGGTAGCCCCATACAGTTTAAGATACCGTGTTTGAGTTCTACAAAAGTAGGGTTGGGATATCCTTTTCTTGGTTTAATTCCTATTGATTTGGTGACTGCTGCTGATGCTCCTGATTCGTAGATTTTTTTTATTGATCCTGCTGTTTCGTCCATTATTCCTGACGCTAGTATTAAAGGGTTTTTTAGTTTTAGAGAGGATATTTTGGTTTTTAATTCCAAGGGTTTAGTTTTCACCAATTTTCCAAAAGAAAAAAACTCCTATTTAAACCCATTTAAAAAAATGTTTGATTTTAATTTGGTTTTTTATATAAGGTTTAAATAATTGTTTTTTTTGATTTTGTTTTTTTTGTTTAAACAATAAACTAAATAAAAAAGAACTTGTTGTATGTTTTCTATTAGGGTATTAAGAAATTATGTATATTATGAGTACTTGGTTTGGGGTTTTTTTATTCAATGAAGATGAAATTAAGGATTATGTTTTATTTCCGAAAGATGCTGAGGAAATAGCTGGAAAAGTTTTTTTGATGGATCAGAAAAATCAGGTTATTGAAGAGGAAAAAAAGCTTTTTGAGAAATATTCAGATGAAAAAATAATTAGTTTTAGAAAAAGACATAGAGGTTATGCAGAAATTAGGGAAAATGATTCTTTTTTTGATTCTGTTGAAATTAATCCTAATG
>JAZKSQ010000047.1:0-10141 GCA_036625995.1 Thermoplasmatota archaeon
TGAGGATCTAAAACTTATCATTGATTTTGTCATTGAAAGATTTGATAACGATATTTTAAAGAAGGCACTGGCTTATAGTGTTTCAATTATTGTATTGCATCCTTTTCAAAATGGGAATCACAGGACATCATTAGAAGCTGCTAATCAATTTCTTTTAATGAATGATTATGAATTCAAAGCAGATTATATGCAAATGATTAATTTGGAAAAATGCCGAATGAGTTATGAAAAAGAACATGATCTTGAACGTAAATTTTTTTCTATTACTTGCATAGAAGACAAAAAAGAGAAGAAAGACAAAATTGAACAAGTGATGTATTCAGAATATGGTCAAATGATCAAAAATTGGTTAGAAAATAATTATGTAAAAAATTAATGTACTCTAGAACAGTATTCAAAGTAGGGTAAATCCTTTAATAGCGACTCTTCAAGTTGTGATTTTTCCTTAGTTCTCATTTTACCATAAAACTATTAATTTTACTATTATTTATAGTCATCGGTTAAAGATTAAAAAATTGGTATTTTGTCATGGTCCTATTATGCACTAGCAAATGTTATTAAAAGCATGTGTATTGTACAATATCTAAATTGTACACATTGATGCGTTTTTTTATCCGTTTCTCAAAAACATAGTCTAACCACTCCTCCTACTTTTCTTACATATCAGATATTTTAAGCCATTAAGTATAAGGACAAAAGATAGTTTTCATGGTTTTTTTTAAGTCTAAATCCGATACTATCATGATTACTTCAACAACTATTTTTCTCTTCATTTTGTGAACCACACAAAATAAAGAATGTTTTAACCCTGTTTTTACCCCTGTAATAAAGTCTTTCATGCATAAAGTCGGTTTTAAGACATTTTTGTTTTCCCCTTACATTTAATCCCACCTGGGTTAAATCTAGGTTAGTAATAATGTAATTAAGATGAAACACTGGTTTTTTCGTTATTTTATTTAAAAATTGTATTATTAACCGCCTAAAAAGGTATACCTTATTTCACAACCCCTCAAAACATTTACATAAGGTAATCTTATGACTCAGATACAAGTAAGAACTCCACAGGCTTCAACTGATTTTTTAGATAGAAATCAAGAAAGAGAAATTTAAAAGTCGAAGTGATGCAATAAGAGTCATTTTAAACCAATATATAGAACGAGAAAAAAACCGAGAGTTCTATACAATACTAAACAAGAGAAGTAAAGAAGCTAAAAAAAACACCCTGAAAAATTAGTATCGCTTGAATCTATCAAATGAATTATCAAGTTTTACTACATCCTAAATCCGCTGAATTCCTCAGAAATAGTAAGAAAGAACTACGTGATAGAATAAAGGATAAACTCAAGATTTTAGGTTCTAATCCAGTTAGATGGGGAAAAAAAGTTTTTTTTTATTGTTTTTTATCAAGTAGTTTATCTATCCTGTTTATAAGTTGTTCTATTTCAAAAGGTTTTTCAATATAATCATCAGCTAAAAAATCACCGGCCTCCTCAGCGATATCATCAGTACGAGCCGTCAAAAAAACAATAGGAATATCACTCCATTCCGTGTTGTCTCTTATCTTGTCGAATACCTCCCATCCACTCATCTCAGGCATCATAATATCAAGCAATATAATATCAGGTTTTACACCTTCTTGTAGCTTTTTCAGACATTCTCTTCCACTTTGAGCACCTACAACCTTATAGCTATCATCCTTATAGGATTTCAATATTTGTTCCACAGTAAAAATCTGGTCCGGCTCATCATCAACAATCATTATCTCAGACATAAATATAACCTTTAACTCCTCTACTATATTTTTTTATATGTTTTTAGTTCATAAAAACTTTTTTCTTTTTTAGAACGATAAAAACACATATTGAAATAAAGAATACTATAGTTGCAAAACCAGGTGACTCCTCCTTAGGTTTACTTACTACAACATAACTCGTCTCAACTGTTTGAAGTCCTTCCTCATCAGTAAGAATCAACTGCAGGGTATAATTTCCTTTTTTAGTATATTTATGACTAGGGTTTTTTTCAGAACTAGAAGTTCCATCACCAAAACTCCAACTATAATTTAGTTTTTCATTTTTATCCGGATCATAACTTCCAGAACTAGTAAAAGTTATAAAATTTCCAACTTTGCAATAATATGGACCATTAACATAGGCAACTGGCGCCTCATTTTTTTCAGGCTCAATATCCACCTTTTTTTTCGCGATACCACTAGATCCATCGTTATCTATAACCACCAAAGACACGTTATAACGACCCGGTTTTTCATAGATATGCGTCGGTGAATTCACACCTACCATACTAGTATCATCGCCGAAACTCCAACGATAAAAAACAATTTCTCCATCAGAATCATTAGAACCCACGCTATCAAAATTTATTTCTTCACCTACCTCACCTTGAGATAAAGTGTTTATCTCTGCGACAGGTGGATCATTATCTATAGGCACATTTTTAGTTGAAAAAATCCATTCCTCAGATTTATTCTCCGAATGTTCATCTTTGGCAACGGCATACCATACACAGATATAATCATATCCTGTACCTATATAAGAATAAACAGCGTTTTGACCTGCTATAGTAGAATAAAAAGGAATAGATGCAGTACTACCGCTTTCTACATTCTCTGCTACATCAATAAGATGAGAAACATTATCCAGGATATAATAAAAGTATACATCCATTCTTTTCCCCTCGGGATCTTCTACATCTACCTTCAATGTAGGTTTAAGGTCAACTCCTTCCTCAAGATTTTCAGGACGAGGATTTGAAACCAAAGGCGGCTTCTGAAATCTACCTACAGGATAACGGTCGTTTACACCACCTTTTTTATAGGTATCTTCACCTATACCATCCAAGTTGTTATCCGGCCCTAGATAATCATACCAAAAATTACCCGCTGCCCCATTATCCCATTGATTATCACCTTCTTCATGGGCATAATCAGCGTTTATTTCACCAGTAAAATTATTCCTATAGATAACATTCTGACTGCTACTAGAAGTAGCATATAAACCATAAGAAACACTATCCTTTATCTCATTGTTCTTTATTATACATCCACTTGAAGCAAGATTAATACCTACGTTGTTCGCCTCAATTAAATTTTTAAATATACGGTTTTCATCTGAATCCATCTGGATACCAAAAATAGCGTTCTCATAAATCTCATTATCCTTGATAGTGTTGTTATATCCACCTACTGCTTTTATACCACTGGCCGTATTTTCAAAAATACGGTTAGATTTAATTACATTCGACTCTGAATAATGCAGATATACCCCATTTTCACAGCTGGTAATATTATTGTTTTCTATATAGTTTCCATCTGCATCTACCAATCTCACACCAGGATAATCTGTACAATTAGTAATATTATTTCCCACTATAGTATTACCAGTAGACATCTCAATGTTTATACCCCAGGTAGAATTTATTTCGTTGTTTTTAACAACCGCACTCTTAGTTCCATCAAGAAAAATACCTCTAGAATTAATACTACTTGGGATAACATTATTTGATATAACCACATCTTCTGTTGATGAAGAGATATGAACTACTGCTTTACGATGAGAAGTATTCGTGGTATCAAGAAAAGTAAAACCCTCAATTGATACATCATTAGCTTTTATATCCACCATAAATGCATTTTTAGAATTACTTGAAACAATAGTTTTTTCTACATCATCGGCCCTTAAAGTCAACGATTTATCAATTACAAGATCACCTGTATATTCGCCAGATAAAACCTTTATCGTATCGTTATCTTCAGCTGCATTTATCGCAGACTGTATAGTAGTATAAGGCTTGGATATCGATCCATCTGACTCTTCAGGATAAAAATAATCATCATCCACCCATATGTTATCTTCAACATCTTCACCTGACACCATAAACATAGATATCGATAAAAATAATAGTAAACATGTCAAAAATAATGTTTTTAATATGGTTTTCTTAAAAACCAACATCTTTTTCTTTCTCCCATCCCTACTCTTTTTTTTCAGAATATTTTATGTTTTTATACAATTTATATTTTATCCTCAAAAAAACATTTTTTGTAAATCTAACTAAAAAAATAAAAAAAAACCACCAAGTTTTTTTCAAAAAAAGAAGTGGGATAGGTTTTTTAAGAAAAATATGTATTCTCCAAGCAGTTGATAACTCTATGAAAGTTTGTTTAGGCGGAACATTCGACTTTATACATAAAGGACACCAGCTATTATTAGATAAAGCTTTTTCACTTGCTGGAAAAAACGGTTTGGTCTTCATCGGTGTTTGTTCAGATGAAATGATAAAAAACAAAAACAAAAATAAATCTCTAAAGTCCAGAATAAAATCCGTAAAAAAATATATCTCAAATAAAGACTTCCAAAGTAAAACAAAGATAGATAAAATCGAAGATAAATACGGCCCTGCTATTGAAGGCGATTTCGACGCTATAGTAGTTTCACCTGAGACACATAAAGTCGCAGACGAAATAAACCAAAAAAGACAAAAAATCGGTAAAAAAAATCTAAAAATCTCTACCATCCCTTATGCCATGGCCGAGGATGGAAAACCCATCAGCAGCACAAGAATACGTAAAAAAGAAATCAATGAAAACGGAAAAATAACCAAATAAAAAAACTTTGATTTCCTCTTTTTTTTGTAATAAAGATTTATGGAGTGTACCAGTGTTTAAATAATATAGCCTTGTTAGAAAAAAAATAGTTTATCTCTAAAGTTTGGGAGGACAAAATAATTTATGAATATAGAAAAAATGAAAGAAGCCTTAATTTATGATAAAGTAAAAAACCCGGAAAGAACCAACGCTACATTTGAAAGACTAGAAGAAATATTACAAAATACGCTCGGCGGACAAGCTGAAAAAATCATCAAAAAAATCAAAGAAGAAACACCGATTGAAAAAAAATGGGAGATTCTAACAGAAAAAAAAGCCGAGAAAATCACCAATATACTAGATGAAATAGGTCTAAAACCCCAAAAGTTAGAAGAAATAATAAAACAACTACAGTATTCGGAGATTTCTTCATCTGAAGCATTAGCATTACATAAAAAATACAAAATACCGGTATCAAAACTTGAAAAAGATATCATACCTGTCAAAGGAGACGGAGCATGGATTATGGACACCAAAGGAAGATGGTATCTAGATATGGATTCCAACTACAGCGCCACTAATCTAGGTATGGACAACGAAGAACTAGCACAAGGACTATACAACCAAGCTAAACTATTAGTATCAATGAAAGAAGACAGAGTTCAGATAGCACGTACACGTTTTCTAAAAGAAATATCAACGATTATGCCAAAAGGACTTGATTTTTTTTACTGGCAAAACTCCGGGGGAGAAGCCGTAGATAAAGCAATAAAAATAGCCAAAGCATATACAGACACCGAAGATGTCATCGCATTCAAAAACGGTTTTCATGGAAGAACACACGGAGCAGTAGCAGTAACTTGGAATGAAAAATATCGTAAGCCTTTCCATCTAGCAAAAGAAAAATGGGTTCATTTCGCCGATTTCAACGACATTGATTCAGTAAAACAAAAAATAGAAGAAACCGACGCTAAAATAATCATTCTTGAAATCGTGCAGGGTGAAGAAGCAGGAAATAAACCAGCTGACCCTGAGTTTATTAAAAAACTATGGAAAATAGCAGATGAAAACGATGCCGTAATCATCGACGATGAAGTACAAGCAGGTTTCGGAAGAACCGCACTACACAAAGATGATTGGTTCGCATGCGACAGCTACAATGTTGTACCAGACATCATGGCTATCGGTAAATCTTTCGGAGGTGGATACCCAGTTACCGCAGTGGTCACCACCGAAGAAATATCTGACTCTATGCAACCTGGATACGATGGATCTACCTTTGGCGGCAATCCTATGGCTATGACCTCATCTCTCATCGCAACCCGACAGATGAAAAGAAAAAACATTACTGAAAATGTAATTGAAAGATCGAAACAAATCAAAAAAGGACTTCAAAAACTGCAACAAAAATTTGATTTCATGGATAACCTAAGAGTAACTGGTTTGATGATAGGTTTTTCTCTATCATCTGAAGAAAACGTCGAAAAAACACAAAAATATTTAAGGAAAAATGGTGTAAAAAGTAGTCTTTCAACAGGAAAATACATCCGTTTTCTACCACCTACCATTATCTCCAAAGGCGAAGTAAAAAGATTTTTACAGGCTCTTGAAAAATCATTAGAAGAAATATAAAAAAAAGAACAGTTTTCTTCTCAATTTTTTTTCATGATAGGTTTTAAATATGATTTATCTGATTCAACTCTTCAAAAAAAATTTTATATCTAGAAAAAAATAGAGTGTTTTTTTAGGTGATTTGATTTGACATATGTAATATTTGAGGTAGAAACCGGTAACGCCGGAAAAATAAACAAGGTTACAGATGATGATCTGGTAGGCAGACAAAGTATTTTAACCCGAGATGCAAGCTCCCTTGACATAGATAAAGACGTAATGTACTTTAAGATAGAAGGAAGTAAAGAAGGTATACAAAAAGCTGAAGAACTAGCTGAAGAACAAGGGTTTAAAAAACTTGAAGAAGATGAAGCTGAGAAGGTAAACAAAAAAATCAAGGAACAAGAAGATTCAGCAGCTAGCGGAATGGGAATGATCTTCGACTAAAAAAAAACAAAATTTTTTTTTATATTTCCCAGTATTTTCTCTGAATTTTCTTTATCTTATCTATCCTTTTTTCTACATCCATCTTTTCTGTTGTTTCATCCTTAAAATTCTGTGTAAATCCAGCCATCTCCCCAATCTGAGATAGAAAACATTTACCTATCCATTTTTTACTATATCCACCTTCCAAAGTGCATACTATTTTAGGTTGAACCTTTTGGACTTTCTTTATTATTTCTCCATAAAAATTAGCTGTTAATCTAAGACCACCAAGTCTATCGGTATGATGTCCATCATATCCTGAACAAATAATAGCTATATCTGGTTTAAAAGACGATGCTATAGGAAGAAATATTTCATCGATAATTCTTTCAACCACAGTTTCACCAGTACCATAAGGCAACGGAGCGTTGATATTATATCCACGTCCTTTTCCTTCTCCTACATCATCTATTTTACCTGTACCTGGAAAATGTGGATATAGATGATATGACTGATATAAAACGTCGTCTCTATGATAAAATATATCCTGTATCCCGTTTCCATGATGTACATCAGGATCAAAAATCCAGATTTTTTTTCCTTCATCAGCTAGAATATTTGCAGCTACAGCCGCATTGTTTAACAGACAAAAACCCATCGACTTTTCACTAGTAGCATGATGACCTGGAGGTCTTATAAGACCAAAACCATTAGATATCTTGTCCTGTATTACATTTCTACATAGCTGTAATACTCCACCTGCTGCAAGACACGCTGTCTCGTAATCTTTTCTACAAACATAGGTATCAAGATCAAGCCAAGAACAAGTATTTCTGCTGTATTCTTTTATTCTTTCAACCATCTCTCTGCTATGTACATCATAAACATTTTTTTCATCAATCAACTCAGGTGTAATAAAATCGATTTCATCATAAATACTAGATTGTTTCAAAGCTTTCAACATTATACTGGTTCTAGAAGCATTTTCCGGATGACCTGAATTATGATGTCTATCAAACTTTTTTGAAAAACATAACTGCGTTGACATAAAATTAAATATTTCACCCAATCATTTTATCCTATTTTTTCCAAGTTCCCTCTATAAAAAAACATGGTTTTTAATTTTTTTCTTGTAAAACAAAGTAAAAAACTAAGTCAATATAAGATTATTCCAGTTATTTTTTAAACAAGAAACCTATTCATCAAAACAAGGAAAAAATTGTGCTAAAAATCTACGTAATCTATTTAAAGGGGAGATGAAAAAAACTGTGAATAAAACACTTTTATCTTTATCTTCAAACTATATTTATACACATAACGAGAAACCAACTCCTATAAGCAAACATCATTCACCATACCTTCTAGCATATACCTCCAACGGTAAAGACATTGAACCAGCGAGAAAAAAACTAGTTGAAAAAACAAAAAAAACAAAAAAAAATGACGATGTTTTTTCTAAAATATCAAAAATCGGAGAAACAGAAAAATACAACAGCTTCTGGAACTTCAACAAACAAAAAAAAGTCTTTAAAGTCTATACAAAAAAATCTTATTTCGTACCAGATGTAAGCAGCGAACTTTTCTTCAACCATAATATCTATACTGCAGAACATGACATACCTTATCATCAAAGAGCTTTAGCTGATCTTGCCGCAGAGAATAAAGCATGGATTTTTGATACAGAAAAAAAAGACAAAAATCTAAAAGTTTTAGTCTACGACATAGAAACAACACAATACGAACAAGGCGACACCAATGTACCCATAGACATAATTGGTTTTTCATCATTTAACATAAAAATAAATTCACAAAAAAATCTTGAAAACGAAAATTTCGATTTTAACATCATAGATCAACCTGAAAGCTGGACTGAAAGCAAAGTTGAACAATACGTTTCCAACAATATAGATGAAGAAATAAAAAACCTATTTAAATTCTGTAAAAAAGTAACTAACTGTGACATAGTCTCTGGCCATAACATAATAGGGTTTGACAACCTTCAGATATACCACAGGATAAAATGGATTCTTAAAAAAATGAACAGAAACCTATCAAAAGAAAAAAAAGTTTTTTTCAAAAAGTTCCTAGAAAAATACTGTAGATTAGATAAAAGCTTTTATTACGGTCTTAGAGGCGACGTAGTAGAATTTCATCCCTGCAGCCTAGACACCTATCTTGCATGCCGTAAGTTTTATTCAAACCTAGATAGCTACAGCCTAAAAAACCTTGCTCCATTTCTAGGTATATGTATAGACGACCGTCTGGTTTTAAAACCCTCTGAAATCAAAATCGACGATCAAACCCTCCGTTATAACAAACAAGACGTACAAGAACAACTAGGAGTCACCCTTAGTTTAATACAACAATCTCTTCCATTGGCTTTTACCACCTGTATGCCCTTCCAAATGTTGTTTTCATCCGGCGCAGTAAACATGTGGGACCATATGGCAATGATAAGAGCAAAACATCAAAAGAAAATCATGCCACCTATTGTAAACGTTAAATCTACATGTAAAAGACTAACCAGAGACTTCAAGGAATGTAACTCTAAAAAAGAAATTATCAGCAAATCTAAAAAGAATAAAGAACAACTATCCAAAGGTTTTGAAAGAGTAGTTAAATATGGAGACGAAATGCCTTCCTGGATGGAACATCCTGAAGTAATATACAACGTCGACGCTGATAGTAAAGACGAAGAAATCAACTATCACATGCCAGGAGGAATGACCATCAAACCCGACAGAGATGCAGACTCTCATTTTATCCCCTGGTGGCGTGTAGTAATAGCCGATGTCGGAGCGATGTATCCTACAATTCTAAAAGCGATGAACATCGGTGCAGATACAGTCCGTTTATGTAAAAAAGATGAAAAACCAGACGAATGGATCTGGCTTAAAAAAATATCTCAGTCTTTCTTAGATAAAAATGATTTTAAATTCAGAAAAGCCACATCTGAAGACGAATTTGCCGACAAAGGATATATGTTAGCAGTAAAAATCGATGACAAAAACGGAGTAGTAAACAAGGCTATGACCGGTATTTTAAACATGATTTCTAAAATAAAAAAAGAGTTAAACGAAATGAAAAAAGACGAAGAAAACAATGATTTAAAACGTATGAAAATGATGTATCAAAGTATAAAAGGCGCTCGTAACGCAGGTACACACGGAATTCTTTCCGCGCCTAACGTCCCTGGTAGACAGTTTAACTTATGGGGTGCAGCAACTATAACTACCAAAGGACAACATATCCTTTCAGATACACTGAATTATCTACAGGATAAAAATATCCGTGTGGTCTATGGAGATACAGACGGAATTTATATGGGTTGTTCTCGTTCTATGGGTGACGTCTCAGGTTTTGCAGAATCTCTAGGTATAGACGTAGACGATATTTCTGATAAATGGATTACCAAACCCAACGAGGCGTTAGAGGCAATTAAGCAATGCAATCAAAAATGGCGTAAAAGTCTTAACTATGAAGATTTCGAGTTAGAACCCG
>JAZKSQ010000048.1:0-10124 GCA_036625995.1 Thermoplasmatota archaeon
TATAGACAAAAAAAATGAACTGGTAAAATGATGATAGATTTAGCTTATTTTTTTTCTGTTTTTGCGGCTTTTTTTGCCATAATCAACCCAATCGGAAACATTATCATTTTTTACAACTTTAACACACGGTTACAGCTCGGACGAAAAGATAAGAGTAGTAAAAAAAAGCAATTCTTGCTACAACCTTAACTTTGGTTGTTTTTGGTTTGATAGGAAAATATATTTTCATGTTATTCAGCATATCAATACCTGCATTTAGAATAGCAGGAGGTTTATTGCTAATAAGAGTCTCTTTTAGCATGCTTTACGGTTCTACACCTGGAACAAAATCAACCGAAAATGAAAAACAAGAGTCAATAGAAAAAGAGATGATAGGAGTAATACCGATGGCGATACCGATGTTGTCAGGACCCGGAGCGATATCAACGGTTATTTTATATGTATCCAAACGAGATATTTTGGAGACAATAAGCGTTTTTATATCAATACTTTTGACTATGGTTATCACATACATTATGCTGAGAAATGCAGATCGAATATTCCAAAAAGTTGGAAAAACAGGGTCACTAGCAATTTCTAGAATAATGGGTTTAATACTAGCTGCGGTAGCAGTACAATTTTTAATAAATGGTATACATGACATAATAATTGAATGGTCACAAGAAGTAACAATGTTTATATAGAATAGTCTATCAAGAAAGTAAATACTTTTTAGCTTATAACCAGCTTTTTCTTTTAAAATAATAAAGCATAACTGATATTATGGAAATAATTACAAACAATAAAACAGGATAGCTCCATTTCCAATAAAGTTCAGGCATATATTCAAAATTCATGCCATAGATTCCCACGATAAAAGTTAGAGGTATGAAAAGAGCTGCAAAAACCGTTAGAACCTTCATCACTTCATTCATCTTATTACTAACAGTGGAAAGATATATCTCTAATAACCCTGAAATCATATCTCTAAAAGATTCAACGGTATCAATGACCTGTATTGTATGATCATATAAATCTTTTAGATATATCTTGTTTACATCCTGAATTATTTCGGATTCAGATCTTTGAACGTTACTAATTAATTCTCGAAGAGGCCATACAGATTTTCTTAAAAAAATCATTTCTCTTTTCAAATTATAAATCAAAGTAAGAGTCTCAGAGTTAGGATCTGATGCTAGCTTATTTTCTATCTCCTCTATTTTTTCACCAATTTTTTCTAAAATCAAAAAATAATTATCAACTATTGCATCTATTAAACAATAAGCCAGATAACCAGATTTCATACTTCTTATATGGCCTTTACCGTTTCTTATTCTATCACGTATAGATTCAAATACATCATCTGGTTGTTCTTGAAAAGAAATAACAAATTTTTCACCAAGTATCAGACTAACTTGTCCTGCCACAATCATGTTTGCTTTTTCATCATATTGAAGCATTTTAAAAACAATAAAAATGTAATTTTCAAAATCTTCCATTTTGGGACGTTGATCAGTATTTAAAATGTCTTCTAAGATAAGGGGATGCAAATCAAATTTTTTACCTATTTTCTCGATAACCTTTGTATCATAGATTCCATCGATATTTATCCAAGAAACCGATGATTTATCTTTAAAATCAAAACATTCCTCGATTTTATCAATCTTTTTTTCTAAAAAATTCTCTTTGTCGTAATCTATAATTTTAATAGTAGTTTTCTCAGTGTTTCTATCTCCAACATATAGCAGAGATCCAGGTGGAAGACCAATTTTATTAGATTTTTCCTTAATAAATCGTTTCATTTTAGTAAATATAATTTTAAAATTTTTTTTACTTACTTTCTTTAGCCTAACATTTCAATAGATATATCTTTGTTTATTTCGATTAAAGCACCTTCTCCATTTTTGCCCATGCTACAATTAACAACCCATGTATCTTTATATTTTCTGAAACCTGGATTTTCATGTATATGGCCACATAAAACCATTAGCGGTTTTTTATCCTCAACGAGCTGTTTTAGTATCTTACTTCCACCATTTTTACCCTTGTAGATTTCATCTTGTATTTTATAGGGTGGTACATGAGATAATATAATTGTTTTTTCATCAATTAAATCTTCTATTTTTTTAAAATCTTCTTCTCTAGATCCATTAACACCAATAAAAGAATGATTTTCTCTCTCGATTTTTTTAAATTCTAAAAAGGTTGCTATACTATCAGTTATCCCCTTTTTTACGTCCTCTGTATCAATATTTCCAGTTACAGCAAATGTTTCTTTTTTAATTTGGCCAAGGAGACTTTTAGCCTGGGAATCCGGCCCAAATTGGGTTATATCACCGCACAAAGCTACCAAATCAGGATTGAATTTCTTTATCTTATCTAAAAGAAGATTAAGTCTAAATTGTGCACCGTGTATATCAGCAGCCGCTATAATCTTCATATAACTGTTCCCCTCAGATATTTTTTAAGATAAATAAATGTGTTTATGTAGGACTGTTATTACTACTATTGCTGTCAGTTAACAAAAGATCAAAATTATCTTCAAATATCTTTGCTTGTCTTTGGATAACTTTTTCAGCTTGGTTTATATCCATATCTTCTACTTTTTTAGCATAGCTTACAAATCTACCTAGCCATAATGTTTTTAAAGTATCAAGAAAGAAATATTTTTCTTTTTTATCGTTTTTAACTTTTTTATAATAAGAAGCATAGTTGTAAACCATTCGACACCAGCTTTCAGGATCAAAATCTTGGTTTTCATTTACTATTGATTCTAATTTTTTCATTAAATCGTCGTCAAGTATCTCAGATATTTTTTGTTTAGATTTATGATATTCGGTCTGAAAACTTTTTTCCATAGATGATATATCTACTTTTACAGGTATAGGTTTCCTACTGAATGATTCCCTACAATATTTAGGTCTCCAGACAGGTAGACGAGATTTCCAATAATCTTCATAATAGTCGGCCAGTTCAAACATGCTACTGGTTACCCTCCTGAACATAGGAATCAAAAACTTTTCAGGTTCCAAATAATGAGTAGTTGATTCATGAATTTTTAGTGAAAACATCCCCTCTTTGACATACATGCCTTCAGCTGCAGCAGAGGTAACGATAAATATATCGATTCCAAAACCTGGGGGAAATAAGGGATGGTCCCTCAACTTTTCATATAAATTTTTAGATAAAGCAAATTCACCTGCAATAGGTTGTCTGATATCTATCCCATATAGGGCTCTGGTGAAAGGATACACAAGATTATTAGTTATTACTCCATCGTTTTTATCACGGATATAATAAGGTACAGTTAAATCTGCTCTACCATATACAATAGGATTAGCTATTGTTTCTATCCATCCAGGACGTATACTTAAAAGATCTCCATCCATTAAAACAACACATTTTGCTTGTATTCTATGAGCTATCTCAAAGATGGTTTTAACTCCTGCGCCTTTACCCAATGGAGCGATATCATTTGTAACTATTTTTTCAATATTTTCATACGGTTGAAATAAACCAACTGCTTCGTCGGTACTATCTGTAGATGCACCTGTAGAAACAATTATGGCTTTCTTCAAGTTTGGAAAATATCTATATAGGCCCTCATTTACCACTTTTAAAACATTCAAGATTGTAGTCTCTACGTTTTTACCTAATACTCCTACAGCGATATCTACAGGCCCTACTCCATCACATTGGTCAATAACTTTTTGATCCAATTCAAGATCTTTATTCCATTTCTGTTGCATCGGGGTTTTAACTCCTCTCCTCTAAATCCTTATTGGAAAACTTGGTTTAATATCTTTTTGCTTTATTTATTATCTTCAAGAACTACTTCAAGTAATTCCTGCCTGATTTTTTTTCTAACAGAGATAGTTCTAAGCCAATCAGGTATCCTTGTACCAACTGGTTTACGCATGTAGCTTATACCTGCATTCATTATTTGTTGGCTAAACTTTTCTACAATACTTTCTTCCCTATGGCGATCATATGTCAAATCATTGAATCTTGCATCAGCATGATATTTCCTAATTGCATTACGAGCATATCTTAAATACAGAACACGAAGAGAAATAAGTCCTTCCTTAGAGATAGAAATATTATCCTCTTCAATTAATACCCTAAGGAGAGTCTTTAATATATCACCTGACATTTTAGTAAGACCTTCGTGTTTACTCCCTACCTTTTGATGTTTATGATCATAAAAACCGAGATCAACCTGACATATTCGCTTTGGTGTAACATTTCGATACATTTCTGCCATTACACCGATTTCAATACCCCAGTCACCAGGTAAATCAACATCACGGGCTAAATCACTAGTCAAAGCAAATTCACCTGCAATAGGATATCTAAAAGATCTAAGAAAACGAGTAAATTTAGTTTCATGGCCTATGTTATCCACAAAAGCTCTTAATAATGGATGCAAAAAAAGCCTGAAAACACGACCATACATCTTTCTTCTTTCAAGATTTACTCTAGCATAATATCCTTTATTGAATTTAAAATCAAGTTCAGGTTCAGCTATAGGATAAAGAAGTTTAGTGGGAATACTTTCATCATAATTAATTACATCAGCGTCATGTAGTGCAAAACCATAAGATTTGATACTAGCAATACCCATAGCTAGCCATACATCACGTCCTTTACCCCTATATTTTAAAAGATTTATCCCCTCTCTTTTTAAACCTTCTAGCAATTTTTCAATCCTCGGCCCGTTACACCACATTATAAGATGAGGAATCTCCATTTTTCTAAAAAATCTTTTAACCTCTTTGAATTCCTGTTCATCTTTTGCTGCAAGAGGAATAATAACTTCTTTTAAGTAATCACATTTGTTTAGGCCTTTTACAATATTTCTCAAAGCATCGCTTTTAATTTCTTTATAAAGCATAGGCATGATTACAGAAACTGGCCTTTCATGAGATATGTCGGAGACAGCTTTCATAAGCTTATCGTTATTTACACATAAATCATGAAAAGTTGTTATTTCATCCTGTCTTGCATCCATAAAAAATCACAGCCAAACATTTTTTTATAAAAAATATCAAAATAAACAGCTCTTTTAAATCTTTCCTATAAAAAAAACAAAAAATATGGATTTTTTATACTATATACATATTTTCATTCCTTTTTTTTCTATATGTCCGAATAAATTGGAATAGACTTGGTTTTTTGATATGGTATCTGTATCAGCAATTACTATTAATTTTCTTTTAGGACGTGTTATAGCTACGTTCAATCTACGAAGATCTTTTAAAAAGCCAATATTATTCTTTTTGTTACTTCTTGTAAGAGATAAAATAATAATTTCCTTTTCTCTTCCCTGATACCCATCAACTGTGTCAATTTCTACGTCTCTATTTTGTATCTTATCCATTAAAAGTTTCTTTTGGTCATCATATGGTGTGATAACTCCGAAAAAGAAAGGATTCAACCCGTTTTGTAGGAACGTGTCAATGATTTTCTCTACAATTTTTCCTTCACCTGGATTCTGTTTTGAAGTTGATCCATATCTATTTTCTTCAGACATTTTACCATTGGTATCAATTAAAACTAAAGGATTTTCTGAAAAACATATTTTACGTAACAAATCATTTTTAGCTTTGAAATCTCCCTCATTTTTTATTAAATCATTGATTGTATGTTTTCTTACAGATTCATCTGCTTTTAGTTTTCCATTATAAAAGGAAACGCTTGGATATCCCATTATTTTTTCATTCATCCGGTATTGCAGATTTAGCATTGTTTTTACTTTATTGTCATATAAAGCAATTATTCTTTCAAAAAGAGTGTTTCCAAGTCCTTTTTCCTCGGCTTTCTGATTTAAAACAGTTGGTGGAAGTTGTTTATGATCACCTGCCATAACGACTTTTTTCGATTTAACTATAGGTATCAAACAGGAAGGTTCTGTAGCCTGAGTCGCCTCGTCGATTATACAGACATCGAATTCATGTTTTTCAAGTGGTCTACTAGCAGCAGAAGAATTAGTTGTACATACTATATCAGCGTTTTCAATTACGTTTTTAACTGCTTTTTCCTCTAAATAATCGATTTTTTTAAATAAACTATCGATTTTTTCCTGAATACTTATTGACTTTGCCATCTCCTTTATTTTGGAAGGAGGAATACCTCTGGAGCCTTTTTGTTTTTTAGCTAGTGATTTAATTGCTTTGTTGCTTAGTCCTCTTCTCCATCTTCCAGAAGGATATGTATATTTCTCCTGTTTATCTTTTAAGCTATATGCTTTTTGTCTAAGTGATTTAGCTTTTTTATAATCTTTATTATCTTCTACTATAAAATCTAGGGTGTGTTCTCTCAGGACTGGTGTTACTCTGGCTGGATGCCCTACTCTAACTACTTTCCTATCTTTTTTGGCTAGATGATCAACAAGGTTATCAACAGCTGTATTTGAATCTGCACATGCTAAAATCTTTTTTTGTTTGTTAATTGCTTGTTCTATAACTTCAACGCAGGTAACTGTTTTTCCCGTGCCTGGGGGACCATGTATCAGATGCAGATCTTTTTGTTTTACTGCTTTTTTAACAGCCTTTTTCTGACTTGCATTTAACTTTTTATTAAAAAAATGAATTTGGTCTGTATCTATATTTTCTAATTCTTTTTTAGCTAAGATTTTTTTAATAAGATCTTTTTGTTCACCCTCAATATCAGCAATTTTCTTAATGGATTCTATCATTCTTTGATATGTAATATCATTTACATATAAGTCGATTCTAATTTTTTTATATCCCCATTTCGGTAGTTTTTTGCCGAAAGATGCAGTGATAGAATAATTGGTTTTTTTAATTACTGTACCTGAAGGGTTGTTTTCAGATAGTGGCTTATTTTTACTAATTCTTATTAGGTCGCCGACATTTATTTCAGTTTCGGGGAGACCTTTTTTTCGGACAAATTTAACAAGAAATTTACCACCAAGCCCCATTCCCCGATCTCTACCTCTTAAGTTTAGGATAGCTCTTCCTTTTTTTTGTCTTTGTCTACCAGAAAGCTGTTTCATTTCGCGTTTATGTCTTTGCATTTCCTCCTTTCGTTCAAGTTCAACAAGTTTGGTGAAATGGTTTATGTATTCTTTCTTTTTGTATTCTTTTTTTGTGATTTTTGAAGGTTTACCTGGTTTTATTATAGTTGATTTTTCTTTTGTCCACATAATGGTTAATTAAGCGTTATATTATTGCTTTTCACTTAAAACCTATGGAGAAATGTTGAGAATATTTTTTTCATAGAAAAATCGGTTCCGATTGACAGATCATATAGGATTTGTATCTAAAAGATAACTCCTAAATACCAGCTACGTATTCAATGTTTTCCTATATGCCTGTAGTAACATTTGAATTCGATGATTTTATAAATCTTCTAGGTTACGAAATATCTAAAAAAAAACTTGTAGAAAAAATACCTATGATAGGTGCAGATCTGGATAAGGTAGAAGGAAATGAAATTAACATAGAATTTTTTCCAAATAGACCCGATCTGACGTCAGTTGAGGGGATTGTGCGTGCAGCCCGGTCTTTTCTAGATTTTGAAAAAGGAATGAAAAAATATCCATTAGAAAAATCTGATATAACCCTAAATGTAGAGCCTTCGGTGAAAAAGGTACGTCCCTATATTTCAACTGCTCTTGTTAAAAATGTTACTATGAACGACCGTCTTATTGCATCTTTGATGCAGCTTCAAGAAAAACTTCATTTTGGACTTGGAAGAAATAGACAAAAAGTAGCGATAGGTGTACATAACTACGAGCCAATTAAACCGCCTTTTTTATATAAAGCAGTTGATCCAGATAGCCTACAATTTGTCCCTTTAGGTAAAATAGAATCAATGACCTTAAGTAAAATCCTAAGAAAACATGAAAAAGGAAAAGAGTACAGACACATTCTTGAAGGATTTAAAAAACATCCCATAATACTTGATTCAAACGATAATGTTTTATCGTATCCCCCTATAATTAACGGAATATTAACTGAAGTTACACCATTTACTAAAGACCTATTTATCGATGTTACAGGGACAGATAAAAAAGCAGTAAACTACGCTTTAAATATCGTAGTAACTGCACTTGCCGAAAGAGACGGAAAGTTATATTCAACCCAAGTTAAGGATGTAGAAGATGATTTTTTTACACCTGATTTAAAAACCGATAAAAAGGATATTTCAGTCGAGTATGTAAATAAAATACTGGGTACAGATATGGATAAGCAAAAAGTAATTGAATCTCTTGAAAAGATGGGATATAAAACAACTCAAAAAAACAATCGAACGATAAAGGTTGAGATACCACCATGGAGATCAGATATTTTACATGAAATCGATCTTGTAGAAGATGTGGCTATTGGTTATGGTTTCCAAAATTTCGAATACGATCTACCCAAATCAATGACCTTTGGAAAAAACTTACCGGACCATAATTTACATGAAACACTTAGAACCACAATGATTGGTTTAGGATTTAACGAAGTAAATACTTTTACCATCACCAATGAAAGAGATGAATACAAAAAATTTGGTCTAAAGGAAGAGGAAAAGAGAGTTCGGATAAAAAATCCGATAGGTGAAGAATATACTTGTATAAGAACAAATTTACTTCCTTCACTAATGAAAATACTTAAAAAAAACAGACATCATAATCTACCTCAAAAAATATTTGAACTAGGAATAGTAGTGGAAGATGGAGTACATAACACATATCATTTATCAGCAGCAAAAATTGATGCAAAAGCCAATTTTACAGAATGCAAATCAATAGTTGAAGCAGTCTTAAACGAAATAGATATAGATTACAAGTTAGAAAATGGACAGCATCCGGGTTTCATAAAAGGAAGATGCGCATTGATAAAAAGATCTGATAAGGATAAAGAAATAGGAATTTTTGGTGAATTACATCCAAAAACAATAACCGAGTTTGAACTTTCACATCCTACAATCGCATTTGAACTAAAAACTAAACATCTAAAATAAAAATAGAAGAAACCTCTTAAAATTTTAAATAAAAACAATTCTTAAAAAAATATGGAATAAATTTTTTTACAGATCGGTGTATTAAAAAATATGGTTAAACATTGTACTAAATGTAGCAAACCCGCTATAACATTTATTAGATATAATGGTACACATCTTTGTGAAAAACATTTTGTCGAATATTTCGAAAAAAGAATTAAAAAAAACATTAAAAAACAAGGAAAAACTAGGAAAAACACAAAAATCGCTGTCGCAGTATCTGGTGGAAAAGACAGCAATGTCGCACTTTATATAATAAACAAAATATTTTCCAAATTTAGAAATGTAAAAATAATTGCTATCACTATCGATGAAGGCATCAAGCCTTATAGAGATAAAAGTATACAGGCAGCTAAAAAAAACTGTAAAAAACTAGGGATTGAACATCATATCACGTCTTTTAAGGATGTTTTCAACATTACTATTGATGAAATATCGGAGAAAAAACATGAGATAGGATTGTGTAGCTACTGCGGAGTTTTCAGAAGATACTGTATGAACACAACAGCAAAAGAACTAGATGTAGATAAAATCGTTACAGGTCATAATCTTGACGATATGTCACAGTCAATTTTAATGAATTTTGTAAATAGCGACATGGAAAAACTAGCTAGATTAGCTCCACATCTTAAAGTCCAGCCTGGTTTAATACCCCGTATGGTTCCTTTAAGTGTAATCCCAGAAAAGGAAAACGCAATTTATGCTCTAGTTAAAAACATTGATTTTCATGATGCTCAATGTCCTAACTCAACAGAGGCCTTTAGAGGCTTTTTTCAAGATACTATTTTAGATTTAGAACAACATACCCCAGGTACGAGACATAGTATATTAAGTAGTTATGAAAAAATTAAGGATTTGTTGTTAAAAAAATATCCTCCAGTTGATCTAAATGAATGCGAAGAATGTGGCGAACCTACTTCTCAAAAAATATGTAAAACATGTATTTTGAAAAAAAAGATAGGAATAAAATAATAAATTAGTTGAAAAATTAATTTTTACTGATCCATAACGTCTTGTACTCATTTATTTTTAAGTCAATCATTTTTATTTTCTTAAAAGATCGAAGAATTAGATATATGCCAGGAAAAATGAGTAATAAACAAATGATAAATAAAGCTATGAAAAATAAC
>JAZKSQ010000049.1:0-10003 GCA_036625995.1 Thermoplasmatota archaeon
TTAAACAACATTTTTTTTTAAATATTTAACATTATCTTAGAACGAATATTTTTTAGCTCAGCAAATCCATATTGGCCATCCAATAATCCTTTAAAAAAGCCAAATAGAGAAGTTTCAGCGACACCATCCACATCTAAATCCAACCCAATTAAGAAATCAAAATCATCAACATCAGAAGTAAAAGAGGAAGAACTATCTTCCTTTTCGTTAAAACCTAAAGGCTTTTTATAAAAAATGTCGGCTTCTTTGTTTTGATCATATACACATCTCTTCACGGTATTATCCACTGAATATTCAGAAAAATATATTCCATGTACACCATTACCCTTAAAGATGCAATCTTCAATTAAATTATTGTTATTATCATATTTAATTGCAGATATTCCATCATGTTTATTCTGCACGAATTTACATCTAGATATCTTATTTTCCGAAGCATACTGAAGCTCAACACCATCATTATTTTCTAAAAAACTACAATTAACTATCTTGTTATTTTCTACAAAAGATTTTTCAGTTCCAAGAAAAGCTATACCCTCATCATCACAACCCGAAAAAGTACAATAACTAACAGTATTAAATGATGACCATAAAGCAATACCTATGGGCGAATCTTTTATAACTAAATCTCTAAGTTCTACATATTGACCAGTTATCTTAACTGCAGTGTTATAAATTCCATTACCTCTGTTTGTTAAAGTAAGATTTTCAATTTTTACATCGTCAGCTCTGATATCTACAGAGCATTTATTCTTAGGTGTAACTGGACTGATAATAGTTTTCTTTTTGTTTTCACCGATTAAAACAATTCTTTTATCAATCTTTAAGGTTTCTTTATAAAAACCATTCTTAATTAGGATAACAGTATTTTCAGAAGCATGATTAATTGCTTCCTGTAAACTTTTATAATCTTCACCGCCGTTTTGATCAACCACTATACAGTTTTGTATTGCTGTTATCTTATTTTCTTCTGCTAATACTGCTTGATTCATCTGTAAAATTAAAAATAAGTTTATCAGTATAAATATCACTATTTTCTTTTCATTTCCATTCATTATTTTCTCAAGCTCCATATCTTATATAGAACTCAATCGTGCTATTCTTTCTCGAGATATTGTCTGTCAAGAAATTTATATAAAGGCTTTCTGAAAAAAAGGCAAAAATGCAAAAATAACAAAAAAAAACATATTTTTCAAAATTGAACCAAAAAAATTAGTTTACACAATAATTTTCTAACTTTTATTTACCCTATATCTTGAAATCCTAGAAAAAATAAGAATTTGAAAATAAAATCAAGTATGAAGAAAAATATTTTCTAAAAAAAATTGAAAAAAGAAAGAGAATAGATTCTTACTTTACTCTGATATAACCCTAGTTTATAGTTTTCTTCTTTTCATCAAAAACACGCTGATCAATATTGCAGCTAGGAAAACTAAGACCAGCTCGAAACCAGGGGTTCCATTACCTGAAGAATCTTCACCATTACTTGTGTCATCGGTTTCTCCGTCATCAGTTGCGTTGTCTGCGCTATCTCCATCTGTAGCGTTATCAGGGGTATTGTCTTCTCCTCCGTCGGTAGTGTCGTCATCAGTGGTATCATCATCCTCAGAATACCATGGAGCATACTCGTTTGGTGCATAATCGCCCCAATGTTCTTCAGAGCCAATATACTCTTGAGTATAACCATATACATTATATGACTCATCAGGGTTATCTACTTCAAAAGTAGCTGAAAAGGTATTACCTGATACTGGATTATCTAGCATGTTATAAAAACCTGATGCTTCTCCTTTACCACCAACATATCCTTCATTATTGGTATAATAAGCACCGTAATCGCTGTTATCGCCTTCTAGATAGAGTATATAGGTTATATCTTTAGAGTTTTCAATTTCTCCATCGACTTTCAAAGTCAGAGTTACTTTACTGCCATCAAAAGATTGTGAAACCTCTGTTATATCAAGGTTAGGTTTATCTCCAGTGTATTTCTCCCAGGACCAACCACTATCTGTTTCCTGATAATGCCAAACATCATCTGTGTTATCTGTTTCAGTTATTGCTACTGCTGTTCCGCTGGTTACTAAGATACAAACGACTGTGCCTACTAACAAAATATTTCTTCGTATGTTACTCATACTTTTTCCTGTCTCCAACTTTTTCACTTATGTAAATATACCTATATAAGTTTTAAAGAAAAAAAAGATTTGTAATATTTCCCCGTAAGTATTTAGTCCAACCAGGCTCTTCCGATAGCTTCACGTGTAAGTTATCTTTAAAGTATATCTATTTCTTAACTACATTCACTAAGAAAGAGTTTCAATGCAAGTAGCATCTATATATCTTCTAATCTACTATAATATTTATCTTCGCTTCTTATATAAAAGGATACTAAAAAACATTATTGCTAAGAAAACAAAGAGTAATTCAAAACCAGGAGTTCCATTTCCGTCATCACTTGTACCCTCTCCGCCACTATCAGACAAAGTCTCTTCGTGTACCATATTTGATAGTGGTGAAGTGTTAGGTATTTCATCACTGGCTTTCAACGCAAAATAATAATCAGTGCTTTTATCTAAACCGGTTATGTTTATACTTTCTGTACTTCCAGCTTCATCAATAACAACTGTTTCAGAAACCAAGGTTGCATCTTTCCAATTGTTTTCTGTGATAGCCGAAGTAGAATACCTAATATCATAAGATGAAACTGTTCCTAGATCAAAATTATCTCCAGCAGCAGTCCAACTAAGCATTACCGAGGTATTAGTAGTCTGAGTTGCTTGAAGATCGGTAACCTGGTTAGGCCAGGTTGCGTCAGTGGCTCTATCAAAGAAAATGTTTCCCCTGTCTCTGTTATCTTCCCATACAATATAACGATACTCCATCAGTCGAATTTGCAAAATAAACTGCGTCTTCGCCGCTGGAGTCATCCTGCCATGTCACAAAGATTTTCCCGCATGAATGAACAGTTATATCATTAGCCTAGCCGGAAAGTGTTGCAGCAGGGGTATGGCTCACATTGACACTTGATTGAAAAGATGTTGCAACGTCAGTTGAACATGCAAATCTTACCCTTTTCAGTTCTTCCTTATCATTCCAATAAGACACATATACTTTATCTGTATCTAAAGCTGCAATGGATGGATTAGACATGCTGTCGCTGTCGTCAACTACAACGCTGGATCCAAATGTTGATCCTTGATCAGTGGATTTAACAACACGTATATCGAAGTCGCCGAAGCCTAAACCGTTTTCATAGGCAACATATATTTTTTCATCAGATCCAATAGCAATAGCTGGATCTGCTGGTCTGTCTTCAGGGCTGTTAACTCTAATGTCTGTTCCAAAACCGTTTTCATTTATTGATTTATCCAGGGATAGGTTTTCCAAGTGTGAGGCTGTCCATACGATGTAAACATTATCTTCATAGGTAGCAATATCGGGACTGTCGCCCCATGGCTATCACTTATTATCATTGGATCGCTGAAGCTTTTGCCTCCGTCTGTGGATTTTGTATAATAGATGTTTCCTTTATCTCCCACCGTGACATGAATATTGTTGCTGTCATCAACGGCAACTGATGGCACGTAACCATCACCGACATCTACAGGGTCGCTAAAAGTTTTTCCTCCGTCAGTGGATTTAGCAAAGTTTACTCCATTCCAGACTACACACACACACATATATATATTCAGAGTTATCCATTGCTACATCTGGTTTTCTTCCATAACCTGAGCTGACGTGTAGATCAGCCTCAAATTCTTCAGCACTAACATCTTGAACAAAAGATACCCCTACAAATAGTAAGATAAAAATAAAATCGCTGTCAAAAAACACTATTCTCTTCTTCCTCAAGCCACTCTTTACAATTACCATGAAAGCAAAGAATAATTAAATTTTATTAAGTTTTTCAAAAAAAAGAAGAATTTTAAAAAAAAATGCTTTCAATCACTTTTCAAAAGAAGAACTAACACTTTTTTTATTTTAGATACTCTTTAAAATATCAAATAAGACCCGGATAGATTTTTTTTCATATTCCTCTAAATACAGATGCTCATTAGGATTATGATCTAAAGAGGTATAATTAATTATGTTAAAAAATTATAAAACAATAGAGGAGGACAAAGGTTATTCTAAAGATAGTAATAAATACCATTCTGGGCGAAATAATAGAATCAAAAAACAATTTCAATAAAAAAAAATGGGCCCGTCCGAATTTGAATCGGAGTGCATTGCTCCCAAAGCAACGAGGATCGGCCAAGCTACCCCACGGGCCCAAACAAACACAAAGTTTTTTTCGTTTTAGGTATCAAACAACTGTATATAAAATCTTTTAATGAAAGTAGATATGTATTTATTTTTTTTACGAATTAATTAAATAACAAACTAGTCTTTAGGTCTGTATTGTATTATGAAAATAATTATAGTCGGTGGAGGCCAAACCGGTCTAAGATTAGCAGATATTTTAGCCGAAAGAGAAGACATAACCATTATAGAAAAAGATGAAGACAGAGCAAAAGAAATATCTAATAAAACCTCGGCTCTAGTAATACATGGCGATGGAACAGAAGTCTCTGTATTAAAAGACGCAGGAATAGAAAAAGCAGATGCAGTAATACCTCTTACTGGCGATGATAAAACCAATATAATGATTTCTGTAATTGCAAAAAGCGAAAACGCAAAAAAAATAATACCCACTGTAAACAACCCTGAAAACGAAGACTTATTTCCCAAACTTGACATAGATTTATTTACTTCAGTAACAGGAGCTAAAGTATCTGCCATAAAAAGCATGTTATATGTATACGGTGAAGCAAGAGTCATAGGACAATTTTCACAAGGAGAAGTACAAATAATAGAAATAAATGTATCCAAAGACAGCGAACTGATAGATAAAACATTAGACCTCAACAGAGCAGTATTTTATACAATATATAGAGATGGGGAATTCATAGAAAAACCCCAAGATGAACAAATAAAAGAAGAAGACGACATATTATTATTTGTAAAAACTAAAGAACTACCTTCTATTATCAAAAAACTGGAAGGAAAATGAAGTTAATATTAAGATATCTAGGATATATACTAATACTTTCTTCAATACTACATATCATACCCATAACCACAGGTTTAATCTATCAAGAAAATATAGACACATTCATCATAACCTTTCTACTATCAATAACCCTAGGGGCGATGTTGATAGGAATAACACAGATTACTGAATATAAAAAAACCAGTTTAACCTTAACCAAAGGATTGACTTTAATTACACTTTCATTTATTTTTTTACCATTAATAACTTCCATCAATTATCTGCCATATTTCAACTATTATTTTCTAGATGCATTCTTTGAGTCAATTTCAGGTTTTACCACCACAGGTCTTACTGTTTTTACTAGTCTTAAAGATCTTCCTAAAAGCATGCTAATATGGCGTGCGGAAACTCAATGGATAGGAGGCATCGGAATAATAATGGTGTTTTTATTTATCTTTTCAAAGATACAGGATATGAAAAGAGGAGAAGCTAAATCATCTCCAAATCCTGCGTTGTTACTATATAAAGCACAGGGCTTTGAAACCAAATTAGAATCAGGAATATTTAGGGCATCAACACGTATACTAACCATATATGGATTTTTTACACTAATGGGAATAATATTGCTCTATCTGGTAGGTCTACCGGTTTTTGACGCCATAGCTATGACGTTTACTTCACTTTCAACAGGAGGATTTTCGGTAAATAACACTTTTTATTCAAACACTTTACAGCTAATAGCGCTTTCAATTCTTATGATAATAGGGTCAACATCCTTTTTAACTCATAACAAATTAATTAGAAAAAAAATTACTGAACTCTTAAAAGATTATCAGTTAAGAACATTTCTAACACTGCTGATAATATCTATTATATTTTGTTTTTTGGCATATACTAATTTTAGAACTGTAACGTTTACATTAATCTCTGCCTTTACTACTACAGGGTTTACCATCGTAGATGTATCAGGTCTACCCTACTTTTTTATCGGAGTTGTCACTATCGGAATGGTCATAGGGGGAAGCATCATGAGCACAGCAGGCGGTATCAAAATCGTAAGATTCCTAACCTTATTTAAGTCAATCACCTGGTTTCTAAAAAAATTAGCTAGCCCTATTAGAGCAATAATACCGTTTAAAATAGACGACAAACCAGTCGAAAAAGAAGATAGATTAATTATACAGACATTTTTCTTTACCTATATCCTAATACTAGTATTAGGTTCTCTAACATTTTTATACCTGGGATATAACTTTCAAAATTCAATATTTCAATTAACATCGGCGTTAGGAACAGTAGGTTTAACCACAATGCCTCTACACAATCTACCATGGATAGGAAAAACTGTTTTAATAGCTGCTATGCTTTTAGGCCGTCTTGAAATATTTCCTCTCCTAATAGTATTAAGAAACTTTACCATCTGGATTTTTAAACCATTGGCTAAAAAAACTTAGAAAAACATTTTTTTTTACGAAAACATTAATAGTTTGATAAAAAATATAGGTTTAACAATGGCAGAATCAGAAGAAAAAACTGAAGAAGAAGTCAAAAAACATATAGAAAAAGAAAAAGAATCACATACCTCCGAGGCTTCACTAATGCTATTTTTGATTGTATATTCTGCCTTCATGATAATACTATCTCAATTTTACATAAATATCTCTCATCAGCAAGGTCAATTCAATATTTACATAACCAACTGGTTTTTTTTAGCGTTTTTAATAGCAATACTAGCTATTAGGATAGCCTGGTATCTATACGTAAAAGGACAAGATATCGAAAGAGAAGAACGAGGAAAAAAAGTAGAAAAACAAATAAAAGAATCACAAGAACAAATGTCAGAAGAAGATGAAAACGAAGAAATAGAAAAACAAGAATAATTTGCAAAAACAATTTTTTTTTTTTTAGAAAAACTTTTATGAAATACTTTTTTAATAACATCCTCTCATGGATTTCAACTACAAAAAACCCAGCCATATTTTTGCATTAATAATACTCATATTCACCTTGTTCATCCTAGTGATATCACCTATTTTGACCTATCTAAAAATGTTACCAAGTACAGGAGAAGTAGAAATCAACGAATATATAATGCTTTTAAGCTCAATTATTACAGTACTAATTTTCCTTGGAACCCCATTTATATGGTATATATCCGTAAATAGAATTAAAATAAAAGAAATGCTGAAAAGATTAAAAATAAAAACTAAAAACATAGAAAACGCAGCACTATGGGGTTTTATAGCAACAATACTCATGTTTACAGTAGTCTTCCTAATAGGATCAATTATAACATATTATGGATACACTGAAGAAGAACTATCCAATATACAGGACTTAGCTAGATATGTATCGATGTATTCTCTACTTTTAATAATACTAATACAATCAGTAGGAGAAGAAATATTTTTCAGAGGTTTTCTGTTAGAAAAAATAGGAAAACTTTTCGACGAGAAAACAGCTATAATAGCAACAGCGATACTTTTTGGACTTGCACATATGTCATATGCCAAAATATACACTGTAGCTATGACGATGACCATGGGTCTTTTTTTAGGATACATTGTATATAAAACCAAAAACCTGTTTTCATCGATAACAGCCCATCTTTTATTCAACCTAACCAGCTTTTTGCTATATTATTTTGCTCAAAGCTTCGGAATCGAGGCGTTAATACTATAAATAAAAACCTCTATTTTTAGAATCTCAAAAACAAATTTTTTTAGGATGTGAACGAATACTCTATGAAAAAAGAAAAAACATTTGTGATGATAAAACCCGACGCAGTACAAAGAGGCTTAATTGGAGAAATAATAAAACGTTTCGAAAAAAAAGGAATAAAAATTGTAGCCATGAAAATGATACATGTAGACCGAGAACTTGCAGGAAAACACTACGAAGTACACAAAGGAAAACCCTTTTTCGAGCCCACAGTAGAATATATTACTTCATCACCTGTAGTCGCCATGGTTCTAGAAGGATACAAAGCAATAGAGATAGTTAGAAAAATGATGGGAAAAACCGACCCGGCCGAAGCAGACACCGGTACAATAAGAGGAGACCTAGGACAATTCATAGGTAGAAATATCGTACACGGTTCTGACAGCCCGAAAACAGCTGAATTCGAAATAAATCTATGGTTCAACCCAGATGAAATCAACTGCTATGATAGAATAGACGAAGAATGGCTCACCGAATAAAAAAAAGAATAGCAGGAACGGTAAGTTAACTATAAAAAAAATATTTTTTTCCGTTGATTTTATATCCTCGGATTAGATAACAATTTTTGCTAAACATGGCTTTTGATAGAAAAACCTTAGTAATCCCAGAAAAAACCAAATTCGACGAAAAAACAATTTATACAAAAGGAGACGTAGTGATAGGCGACAGATGTCTATTACGATTCGGTTTAAAAACAGATGGAAGAATATTCGTAGGAGAACACGCCATAATAGACGGCGGATTAGAAGCAACTAAAGACATAAGAGTAGACAATTTCTCAAAAATCGGAGGAGATGTAAACAGCGAAGGAAACGTATACTTCGGAGAAAAATGCAAAATCGAAGGACGACTATCACTCGAAGGAGACCTCGACGTCGGAGACAGCGTAGAAATAGACGAAGGATTTGAAGCCAACGGATGGATCAACATAAGAAGCCCCATACCAATAACTATATATATTTTTATATATCTATTACAATTATTAAAAATGGGTCACAGCGAAGAAATAGACCGAATATTAGAAGAAATAGAAGAAAACAACGGAGAAACCATACCCATATCAGAAAAATTTTTATACATACCCAACAACACCATAGTCGGAGTACAAAAATCAAAAATAGACTACAACCTATCCATCGGAAAAAACTCAACACTACAAGGAAACTACGAAGTCAAGGGAAACCTAATCATAGGAGACAACTCCGAAATAAACGGATCTTTAAAAGCAACAAATAAAATAATCTGCGGAAAAAAAACCAAAATCAAAGGAAACATAGACGGAAAAAAACTAGTCGAAATCGGAGAAAAATCAAAAATACAAGGAGGAATATCAGCACAAAAAATATATCTTTCCAAAGACGCCACCGTAAAAGGAACACTCTACGGAAAGGAGGGAGTATCATTTATAGACCCAAAAAATATAGACGAAGATAAAATAATCAGATTCGAAAAAGAAGCCGAAATAGTAGACGAAGTAGAAAGCATTTTGGAGTAAAAAAAATTTATGAGCATGCAGATTGGAATTGTTGGAAAACCCAACGTGGGAAAATCAACTTTTTTCAACGCTGCCACAGACGCACATGCAGAAATAGCCAGCTATCCCTTTACCACAATCGATGCCAACAAAGGAATAATGTATATAAGCAAAAAATGTCCATGCCAGGAATTTAATAACGTAGAAAAATGTAACCCAAACAACTCAAAATGTGTAGACGGAACACGTTTCGTACCTATAGAAGCGATAGATGTAGCAGGACTAGTACCCGACGCATACAAAGGAAGAGGGCTAGGAAACAAATTCCTAGATGAACTACGACAAGCACACGTACTAATTCACATAATCGACGGATCAGGAAGTACAGACGAAGAAGGAAACCCAGTAGACAAAGGAACATACGATCCAATAAAAGATATAGAATTCCTTGAAAAAGAAATAACATATTGGCTAAATGGGATACTAAAAGACGGATGGGACCGCATAGCTAGAAGATGCCAGCTAGAAGGAAAAAAAATAGAAAACTTACTAGCAGAAAAACTAACAGGATTAGGGATAAAAGAAATTCACATAAACGAAGCCATACGAAAAGCAGATCTAAACAAAGAAAAACTATCCTCATGGACTGATAAAAATCTTTTAAAACTTTCAAACCACATAAGAAAAATAAGCAAACCTATGCTCATAGCCTTTAACAAATGCGATATAGCCCCTGAAGAAATGACGTCAACAATGAAAAAACTAAAAGAAGA
>JAZKSQ010000050.1:0-9923 GCA_036625995.1 Thermoplasmatota archaeon
TGACCTATTTTACGTGAATCTTTTGACGCTCCGCCTACAGCTATTGTTTCAGGTTTAAAAAAATCTTCCAAATTATTTTTCATTGATATCAAATCATCCCAATATATTTATCGTTATGTAAAACTGATTTGTCTGATATATATTGAAACGGATACTTAAATCTCTTGTCTAAAAAAAATGATGTAAAAATAATTTAACCCACATTCCGCACTTTTTTTAAGAAAAACATCTCATTTTCTTAATTTCTTCATCAGCCAATGAATCCTTCATTGGCAAATCACATAACTCTCATGCAATACTACAGTACTCTTTTTGTTTCACATGTTTTTCTCCTCATTGAACAGGTTTTTAAACCTTCTTTAAACTCCTAAAGAGATTTCCCGTCTCTCAAATGATCCGTATTCTTTTTTTTTCTCAACTTTTACCCGTCAAACACCAATTCCATACACTGCCTCATACTCCCTACCAAACAAAGACAGCACTTTCCGTGGTGTTTCACGAATATTCATCACCTCCAACAACACTCCATCCGTATCATACAACACACTGATTCCTTCAAATACTTGAAACATCCGCCGTATCGTCAGATGATCTGTTGGTTTCCCTTTCTGATCAGGAACCGTTTCATGAACCTGCTTTAACATCATACGGAGTTTCCGTTCAGCAAGTGCATACACTAGAAGCCCCAATCCCATGATCATCACCATCGCCATGATCCGTTTCTCATTTTTCAGAAACAAGGAATGAGCGAAAAACAATGAATCCTTTAAAAAACGAAACCCCCGTCCCACCTGTTGCTGATCCTTATACGCTTGAACAATGTCCTCATCAGATAATTCGTTATCAAACACATTCGTTGCAATGATAAACCGTCCTTTCCTCAGTAATTTCTGTTGAACCTTATCTTCATCCCGTGTTATGGTTACATGAACAAAGAACACAGGTTTCAACGAATCAGTGTTCTTTGGTCGTCCACGGCCACCAGAATCTTTCCGTTTCTCAACGGTTACCTTCACATCTTTTAGTGTATGATACCGCCATTTCTGCTGCAGCGTTTCCACTGCCTGCAACGCATCATCTTTACAATTAAATCCTTGTTTAGAAAGATGCCAGAGTTTCTTTTCTAACCGTTCTTTCTCCCGATGTATCCTTTTTTCCAATGTCCTTGTTTCACGAGCATAGGCTTTCTCAGAAAAAACAAGGATCCATCGTTGCCGAATACCACCATACACCATCTCCGCGCTAATCAAATGATACCCATCTAAGGTCTTGCTCTTCTTCAAATCATCACTTTTTACCGTACTGATGAGTTTTTTAGCATCATTCAATGTCTCTGGAACACGAGAGATCCATCGAAGATCCTTTGGAACAGACAACAGATTCTTTTTCGTATAAAATGCACTATCCCACACCCAAATACGATCATCATTCCACACTTTATCTAATGAATCAGCATAGGTCTTAGCAAGGATTCGGAAATGTTCTTTATCTGAAGTGTTCCCACTCAATGTTTGAATGAACATAGGAAGATGACGTCCGGTGATCAGTGAGACCACAAACTGTTTTAGATCCGGACGGTTATCCTTAGAAAATCCATGAGTGATGGTGATCGGAGCAGCATCAATATCACCCTTAACCGGAATATATTCTCCTTGAAGACTCATGCTACTGGTATCACTATGATAAAATCGATTGTTTCCTTCGTAGTGTTGAGCGTTGGCTGCCACCCGCATGAATGTTTCTTCAAGACCGGCATCATATAATTTATCTAAGGTTCGACCGAGGCAGTCATCATTGAAATCATCAGCGTGTACTCCTTTTCCAATAAGAAGTTCCACGGGTTTTGTGCGAAAGAACTCGGGGAAAAGATATAACGTTCGGTCGACAAAACCAAGGGTGTTTAAGGTCATGTCTTTCACGGCTTGACCGCAGGTTACTTTCTGCCGTGGGTCTATCCCAGTGATCTTGTTTATTTCTTCTTCTATTTGGATTTCGTTGCAGACTGCTGCAACGATTCCTAAGTGATCTAGGTTTTTACTTTGGTACATGCATCCATCCCAAAAAATACAAAACTGGGATGATTTATTTAAAGATGTGCGGAAAGTGGGATTTAAAGGCATTTTTTTTAAATTTTCCAGTATTGCAGATGGCATTAATAAAAGCATTATATTTGCTACTAAACAAAAGGTTCTTAGTTTATAGGAGGTTGATTGAATTTTTATTTTTAACTATCCACTTCCTTTCATTTTTTTGATGGGTATTTTTCCCTATACTCTTGTTGGAAAGAAAGTAAATATAGTTAATTTCCAGATTACCTTTAAATCTATACAACATTTATCCCAATTTCATACAAAATTATCATAAAAAAGGGTGATTTGGAGTAATAATGATGATTATTCTGTAAAAAGAAAATATAGAAAGATTTCTAGAATTGTAAAAAACATTTACTTCAAATAGGGAGAGAAAGAATAAATACACTCAATTAATTTCCCCTTAACATTTTTTTTTCAATACCTTTATCAGCATATATTTTTCTCTTTTTTTTTTGTTTCTTATAATCAACTTTTATATTTTTCCTTATCTCTTAATCAATCTTTCCAAAAAAATGTTTTCTTTACAAAAAATTTAAATTCTTAGGTTATATAACGATATTGTATCGAGAATATATGAAAGGGAGGTAAAAAAAACATTTCAAAAAAAATAATTACGTTTACAGTAATTCTACTTTTAATTTCAACTTCTATATTAGTCCCAGTAATTGGAGTACCAAATAATACGGATTATATCTTAAATGAAACCAAAGAAAACAATGAGTTAAAGCAAATTTATAAAAATTTTAAAGCTGAAATAGCCAATGGGACACTCCCCAGAAAAGAAATGCGTCAGCTTTTTACAAACCCTGAAGTAAAAAAATTTTTAGAAAAATCTTCTGATGAAGATTCAATAAAAGCAATTGAAGCAATATGCAAAGATAAAAACATTATTATCAAAAAATATAGATTAAACCAGTATTATGAAACTTTACAGTTAAAAAGGAAAAATGAAAAAATCCAGAAATTTGAAAAAAAATTTAAAGATCTTTTATCAAAAAACATTAGTTCGGCTAAGGAATGTATCAATCTGGAAATATTTAATAATTCAAATATAACGGTCGAAAACATCACTAGTCTAGAAAACAGATGGCATAATTACTTAGATGAAAATCCATATATCAAATCATCTATATTAAATAAAGGTCTAGATTCAGGGCAGTTATTTTTTGTTTCAATTCTTTTCATTTTTACCTATTCTAGCATTTTCGGCGGTCTTTCAGTAACTGTAGAAACAATAGGTTTATGGGAACTTATTGTCATGATTGGTATTGGTGTCGGATTATCATACGTTTCTGTTACGTTACTGGCTAAAACCTATCCATGGATTCCAAATACCATAGATTTGTTGTACGATATAGGTATAACTAGGAATTTTATCGATAGTCACCCATCCATAAATTCAACTTTAAAAACAATTAAGAACTTGTCAATAAATAGAATAATGCCATTTGGGAATCTCTTAATATCACCTTTGAGGGAATGATTACAGGGTTATCTGTAGGTTATTTAACATTTGCTGTTTTTGCAATCAGTTTTTTTAGTGGTTCGGACCATATACGTTTTCTGTCTGGAGCTCTTGGTAATAATTTAGGTGTTTTGCTGGTATTATTGTTTAACATCTGGTATTCCTCCGATTAGCAAAACTGTATATAACTGGTGGAAAAATAACTTTCAAAGCTATAAAAATTTTTTAATTTTATTAATAACATAAAAAACCATAAGGAGAGGTAGTAGAAAAAAAACATCTATACTATTTTTTTATAGTATAGTCTGTATGTATCATTGGACGAAAGTTATGAAAGGAATTATTATTTATTGGTCAAAATATATAAACGGAAAGAAAGGTATAGCTTATCTATCAGATATATTTAAGTAGAAAGGAATAGAAAATCAAATATTCAAAACTGATGAAGTAGATCCAGCTGATTTACCGGAAGCTGATTTTTATATTTTTTCATCTCCAACTGAGGCATTTAGAATTCAAAAAAAAACATGAGAAAATTTATGAAGAAATTGAAGGGTTTGGTGGGGGAAAAGTATGGTATAATCCAAATACCCATGCTATGAAAAGAAAACTGGGTTGAAAGCATGGAAAAAATTCTTTCTAGGAAAAAAATGATTAATCAGGCAGCTGTAGGTTCTCGAGTTGGAAAAAATGCTGATAGTGAAGATGCTCTAATAGATGATTGGCAGGAAAAGAATGAAGTTTTAGCTGATAATTTCTAAATAAAAAAGTATTTTTACCTTTAAAGTTTAGAAAAGAATCTGAAATATAAGAGAGATATTGTTTACTCGGATTCTTTTTCAGAGAATCACCCAATCCTGACTGACTTCCAACGCTGTAAAATTTTTTTTCTGTTTATCTAGAAAAGTTACCAGTATATTTTTTTTTAAGATGTGGCAATGTTTTCTGGTTTGAAAACTGCTTCATAGATTAGACGTAAGATATCTAAAATTAATCCCAGAAATGTTCCAAGTCCTTTCCATAGGAGTCCAACTAGTTTTATTATTCCATAACCCATACCAAATATCACTAAGCCAATTAACAATATTACTCCTGCTATTACAGCTAATATACCAACACCTGTAAATGCAATTGCTTTAAACAAAAGTTTTCCAATTTTAATAATTATGTTTAGCGACGTTTCACCTATAAATACAAAGCTTTTATACATAAAGGATAAGATATTTGACAGCAGTAGAGCAATATCGTTTGAAAGGTTTGTAATAAACGATAAAATGTTCTGAAAAAAATTAGGGATGCCTTTAAAGAACGTTAAGATTAATAAAAATATGATAATTATATCTAGAAGATATAAGTTCTGTTGGGTCGATCCATCATCCTTATCCTTTTTTTTGGAAAAAGAACTTTGGATTGACTGGTATAAATCACGTAAATTACTGTTTTTTAGATTTTTTTCTCCAGTAATTTTTTGGATTCGGTTATTATTCATTGTCTCAGATTCTTTGACACCGTTTAGAATTTTTTCTTTGAAGGAATTATGGACTAGTTTTAATTTCATTGCGGGAAAGGTGGGAGTCAGCAAAAGTAAAACCACAGTTATTAATGCAAATAATAAAATTTTTTTATTCATATTTACCATTAATATATATTAAAGGACTTATCTAAATATAAATTTTTCTATTCGATAAAGCAAATATTTAAAAATATAACCTTTCGTGTAAATCTATAAAATTAACATATTAAATCAAATAAAAAATAATGAAAAAATAATTTTAGCCAAACTATAAAATAAAAATTGAATTAGATTTATAATAAATAAGACATTACCCCAACTCTAATTAAATAGGAGTCTTCTTAAATATGGGTAAAAATTTAAAGAGTTTAAAACGATATCTTGAAGACGAAGAAGTTGATGTTCAATTCCATACATTTACAAAATCTACTTTAACTGTTAAAGATTCTTCAGTACTAGTAGATGCTGAGCCAGATAGAATAGTAAAATCCCTCGTATTTAAAGACGAAAACGATTGTTTTCTTTTGGCTATAGTTTCAGGAAATAAACGTGTAGATGAAGAAAAGCTTTCCAAAGCTCATGGTTCAAAGGTCAGAATGGCTAAAGCGAGAGAAGTCGAAAAAGCTACTGGCTATAAAATCGGTGAAGTACCACCAGTCTCCCACGATATTGAGACGTATATTGATTCAAAAATAATGGATTTTGACAAGGTTTTTGCCGGTGGAGGATCAACTCATGCTTTAATAGAGATCAATCCCAAAGATATTTTAAATCTTTCAGATGCAAAAATTAGCAATATCGGTAAAAAGTAAGCTCAAAAAAAATTACTCGGGGTTTTTTCTACTCTGAAGGGTTTTATACATTAGAATACTTGCTATGATAAATTCTACCAAAGCCATAGAAACTAGGGCTAAACCCTGTCCATAGGGGACATTCCATTTTGTCATACCGGTCCAAGAACTTACAAAACCATATATTGCCCGTATTGAAAGAAGAAAATAAAGTAATGAAACGTTGAGGAATACGCTGGTTATCAATAAAACACCTAATATACACATACCGGCAGTTGAAATAAGTGGGTTTAAATCAGCAAATAGGCCAGGTTTTATCACAGCAGTTACAAAATAGGAGAGACCCCAAACCAGAATAACTGCATCCATATCGTCTAAATCTGAGATTTTCCTGAATTTAATCATAACCTATAAAATAAATAGTAACTATTTAAATATAATTTTTTTGTTTTTATAGAGTTTCAAAGACGATATATTGAAGTTTAGATATCTAAAAAATTTTAAGCCGAAATTTTTTGGAGTTAGATCTTTTTTAAAGAGAATAGATTTGAAATTTTACTTATGTATAAAAGACAGAAACCATTATTTTAAAATTCCAAGAACTATCTTTTCATAACCCATGTTCTTACAAGGAATAAAACATTTTTAGAGACATCCTGGGCTAGTATAATCCAGAATCAACCACTCTATTTGCTGGTAGGCTCTATTCTTTGGAAGTTAGATAGGTGAAACTTAGATAATAGGAAAAAAGATGAATACTTTCAACTACCTCCCAGGTTGAGATATATAAAGAAGAAGCAGGTATGTAGTAATTAGAACGACGATAGATACGGGGGAAATAGCCAGCGTCTTTTTCCCTTGCTGGCATTTCTGCCATCAATATTATTATAAGTTTAGAATCATCTCCCATCCCCTTCTCTCCTCTTTTTAAAAAGACGTAGATTGGATGTTTTTTTGCAACAAAAAAAGAGTTGTTTATATAATTGTTTTAACAACATCCAATTTTTTGGAGGATAAATTTTATAAAGAGAGGTTTTTATATTTTTCATAGATGGATGTTGAATGGTTTTTTTTGATACAAAGGGTTCAACGTTCATAGAGAAACAAAAAGGTTAGATTACTTTGGGAGGCAAAATAACTTTATGAAAAAAAGAGTAGAACAAAATAGAAATGAACATATAAATAATGATGGAAGAAAGCTTTTTAGTAAAACAAAACTTATCAGTATTTTTATAATCACTTTGATGATAACTACAGGTTTTACTAGTGGGCTTGCGAATGAAATGAAGCAGAAGGTAAAAACAAATCAAGAGAATGCTGATGAAAAGAAGGTTACTATTTGTTTAAAAAAATATGATGATATGGGTAAGCTCGTGGATAAACCAATAGGATTTGTAACTATTGAAAGAGCATATGAGCTAAAAAATTCGCTTAAAGATATTTGGCAAAGCAACATCCCTATTACTAAGAAGACTAGAAATAGTATTGCTTTATTGAAAGATATTGAGAATCTAGATTTGCCTCTAAAAAATTTTATCAAATCTTCAGCTCATCAAAATGAGAATGGAAATTCAAACACTACTCAAATTTCAACTAATGATGCTGGCGGAGAGGTTTTTAATTTTGTTTCTGCTTGGGGGGCATTTTGTGTTGGTCAACCTAATGTAATTCTGGTTTTTTCGGAACATGATATCTCAACGATATTCAAAAAGGAATATCCAGAAGGTGAGGGATATAACATGAGTCTTTTTGAAGAGCACGGTGTAAGTGGATTAATGTTACCTTTTTTTGGATGGGGTTACTTTGGCACTGCGGGATTATTCGGTCTTAATACATTACAGTGGCCTATGTTTGAATCATCTCCAAAAGCTTTTTTTGCATGTATTATGGCATCTCTCTTTTTGGGGATTACATTCAAAATCGGTGAACCATACATCTCCATGTTTGAAGTGTATTTTGGTTTAGCGGTTTTCCCTTTTGCAGTCTCGATATAAACATTATTAATATTATATTTGAATCAGAGATTCAATTAGCTCTATCAATCTTAATTGAAAAAATGTATTTTGTTAATGCTAATCCTCTTTTTAATCCTAAACTTAAAAAATAAGTGTTACGAAAAAGTTTATATTTTAAATCGTTCTGGACTTTGGAAGATAAGACTGGACTATAAGAGCAAAGGCAATAATACAGATATCCAAATCTGAAAAGAAATACTGAAAGAACTAAAAAAATAGAGTCGACACCTGAACAATAAACCAAACAACCCAAAAGCAAAATAATATCTGAAAATGAAGATAATTCAGAGAAACCTATGGATAGATAAGTTCAGCTTCTGAAAGTTGGAGGGATAACCAAGATGATTTTCTAAAACTAATCGAAAATAATAAGAGTAAGCAGCGTAACGAGATACCTCTGTTATAGATGAAGAAGGTAAGAGCTGCTTACGATCTCTTCAATTGAACGTAAGCATGATTTAACAGCGGTAAGGGAACTTATGGTGTCGGGTGTATGCCGTAAGCCTCTTTAAAATAGATTATTATGCTTCAAATTGATAAATATAATAAAACCAAGTTTTTTTGTTGTCCACTAGGAAACTCTTTCTCTTCCTTTATATTTTTCCTTCATCTTGCGGTTACTATTATCAGGTACAGAAAATTTTTTACTCTGTGTTGTATACAATTTTTTTCATGTTCCTAGTTGGGTGGTAAAGAGAATCATAATATACATATCTACCACCCTCACCTTTAAAAATCGTTATATATAACATGCAATTTTTGTAGCATTTTTTTATATTTTCGATTTAGTCGTAGCGAAAATATTATATGGGGACGATATATTATTAACCTAAGATTTAATTGGAGAAAAGTAGGAGGAAAAAGTGAAAAATGAAGCAAATATATTTGAAAAAGATGATAATATGTTGGATGACCTTGATTTTTTTAGCGGCATATGCTATGCCCGGAGTTGCTGCTGCCGATAAGCCAATAGCTAATAATGAAAAAGAAGACCTAGAATGCGAAATCGATGGTCCAACACAAGGAATCGTTGGAGAAAACTATACCTTTACTGTGGTTAAGAGTGATATACAAAACCATCGTAAATATAAATGGATAGCTAATGTAAGTGTGGAAAACTGTATATATAAAAATGTTACCAATTCCCCACTTTCTTTGGAAAAAGGAAATTGGTCTTCAATGGAAGTAGAACTTTGGAGGTTACAGGAATGGTCTTATTCTAAGAGTTTCACTATGCAATGGGATAAACCTGGAAAATACATGGTTTGTGCACGGGTAAAAAATGATGCTAAAGAGTATAAAGCTACAGAATGGGATATACACAACATTACTATTAAAAAAGAAGTTGCCTTGGAAACTAATATCCAGATGGAGTCAAATGATGTGGAAATAAATGAAAAAGAAACTATGTATATTACTGGTGAAAAAATTAACTTTGAGGTTATAGTTAATAATGGCAGTTCTCCTTATGGTTATAGTTGGTCGTTTGGAGATGGAACAAGTAGTGAGGAAAAAAACCCGGTTCATGTGTTCCATAAACCAGGTAGCTATCAAATAGAAGTAACGGTTACCGACGATGAGGGAAATACTGATACTACGGTGAAAACAATAATGGTAAAGGATGATCACCCTCGCATACTTGCGGTCAATGGAGGAAAGGGTATAAAAGCTACTATTAAGCCGGATAAACTGCCCGTGGAATGGTCTATCCATATAGATGGAGCCATTTTAGGTGAACAACAACAGGGGGAGATACCTCGAGAAGTTACTGGAAACATTAGCTCAACATTTTTGGCAGTAGGAAAAATAACTATAACTATATCCGCTAACGATATAATTAAGCAATATCGAGGTTTTTCCCTCGGATCATATATTTTCAATATCCAGAAAATTTAAAAACTCCTAATGATACAACATAGCCAGGAGAGTCATCGTCATATGATGATGCCATTCTGTCCAACTTCGGATTTGATAATCGACGAGTCCTCAGGGATTCCTTTTCCATCTTCAAAGGTTCGTTCGATCCAATATCGGCTTCCTGACATC
>JAZKSQ010000051.1:0-9792 GCA_036625995.1 Thermoplasmatota archaeon
GATTCCAGATATCTTCCAATCTTCTAGATAAAAAAGTTGAATCTGTTTCATACTTTAAAGAAGAAGTAGTTTTCGCAAGTGCTTTAATGCATGAAACGGGTCATACCTTCGATTTTTGGCCGATACCCGGCCATAACAAATTTAGCGCCAATCCCTTAGGCTTTGGATGGTGGCTAACTCGTCTGTATAAAAGCTGTATGAATTATGGATATGTATACAGAATGGTCGATTATTCAGATGGTTCACGTCCATTTTTAGGTCCATTTTTTGGAGATTATGACGACTGGGAACGCATGGATTTCTCTTATTTCCTTAAAGAATGGTAAAAAAAAATGGATTCAGCACAAGCAAAAGAGATCACTGTTATGAATAACTCTATAATTTTTTCTTAGGATAAACAATATAGAAAACTCTACTTAAAAACAATAAATATTTTTATTGAACATCGGATCTGTGGAAACTTTCTGTCTAGGATAGATAACACCGTAATAGTCGAGAGTTTTGAGATTTATAGATTTTTTTTCAATATTTGTATCAGTGGTTCGGAAAGTGGCTGAAAATAAGACATACATAGGTCTATTCGGCAAAAGTTTAAGTTGAGTTTCTCCCTGCGGAATCTCGTACCTTGAAACTATAATTCTACTTTCCGAAGTACTGTTGTATATCAAAAAAATTTTAAAGTTAAAAAAAAATAAATTATTGAATTTATTACAAAAACCAAAAAAGATATGTTTTTTTTATAGAAGATATAGAAATTTTTTTTAACTATTTTCTTCTACAAATTTTTTAATATCGTCAATATGATCTAAAACCAATTTAGCTTTGGTTACACCAAAACTAAAAAACCATTCATCATCTTTATTTCTCTTTAGAACTAATATCGGATTTCCTTTATACTCCTCTTTAATTGCTACCATTTATTCATCATGTCTCCTAAATTACATTCTAGATGTTTTGTCTACAAAGTTTTTATACATATTCTACTAACTACTAATATATTCTTCCTTTTTAGAAAGCTAAAAACAACAATATACTTTCTTAGTTGTTAGGTTAGAAATCAATAATAGTTATACAAAAAAATATTTTTTTTAATTTCCAAAATTGGGACACGGCTGTATAATGAATTTTTTCAGATATATTTATGATATGAAATATAAGTTGGATATTTATACTGTACCGTGTCCCTCATATCTCCTCCAATATTGATTTAACTGGAACTCAAAAGTAAGTGTTTGTAGGTCTGCAACTCCTTATATTATAATTACTTTTTTTTATTATTTAAATTTTTCGTTGAAATCAGTTTTTTTTATATTGTTTTTAAACCGAAAAGGGTTTAATATAATCTTCAACTTATTGTTTTTGTTATGGCGAAATATAAAGAGGGTTACCATGGTGGAATTGAAAAGTATGATTTTTCTCTTCTTTCTATTGCCAGAGCTTTTACCTTGCTGGTTACTCCGATAATTGCTTTTACTTTATCTCTTTTTCCAGTTATATATTCAATATTTTTTATGATTAAACTTCTAAACTTAACCAATATCGTACATTTTCTTTTTTTTAGCTTTTTTCTAGTAGTCGATTTTTTTATTTTTATAATTTTAGGTACATTTATTCCAGGTTTAATTATTAAAGTATTGAACCTAAATGTTGAGGAGGGAGTTCATGAGGTATCTTTGAAAGATAAAAATTTTTTTAGGTATCTTTTGTACTATGTCTTGTATCGTCCTGCATTAAAAATTATTGGTATTCTTCCCTTGTTGCCTCTTAGAATACGTTTTTTAAAACTTGTAGGTTTAAAGATGGGTAAAAGCAGTGTTATGGCTGGAACAGAACTTATTCATGATCCTTATATGGTAGAAATAGGTGAGCAAACCCTTATTGGTGGTTGGTCTCAGATATCTGGACATATAACAGAGGATAAATTAATTGTAAAACCTGTTAAAATTGGGGATAACTGTATGATAGGTGCCAAATCTTTTATCATGTCTGGTGTGACTATTGAAGACAATGTTACGTTAGGATTAGGGAGTATAGTGCCTAAAGATAAAAAATTAAAAGAAGGGGGTTTGTATGTTGGTGTACCCGCAAAAGAAATAAAGAAAAAAGAAAAAAATTGATTTTTTAGATATCTGTTTCATAGACAAAGACTGAAACTACCAAAATTTATATACTCGCATCTATACTTAATACGTCGAGTGGAAATATGGAATTAAATGACCCAATCAAACCTCTAGCAATAATATTATTGGTTTTTGGTTTAGTATCTATAAGCGGTTGTATCGGAAATAATAAAAGTACAGAAAAACTCAAAATTAGTGATTTTTCCTATGCATCCAGCATAAATGGTCCCAATGATTACGAGTCACATGCCTCTGAATATGGTCCTAACGATCAGATACTCATGTATTTTGAGGTTTACGGAGTTCACCAAAACGATGGAACTGCACAGATAAAACAGGATTTAATTGTAACTGGACCACAGGGAGAAACAGTTCTTAATAAAACCATAGTGAACTCGGCTGTAGACATCCCTAAAGATGGTACATTGAGGCTTAAAAACGTTGTTACTCCACCAGAAGATGGATTTCAAGAAGGGACTTATCAAGTCAAAATAAAGCTTAAAGATAAAACGGCGCAAAAAAATATAATCTTCACGGATAGTTTTCAAATATCTGAAGCCAGTTAAATTATAGCAAAATGAAAAAAAACTACTCAGGGATAGGGACTAGAGCAATAGCCCAGATAGTTGATGGAATAATAGCTCTCATAATATTTTTTACAGTAGGCTCTCTCGTTTCCATTCCTTTCCAAGGATTTACGCCTACTGGATTCTATCTAACTGGAATGCCAGCCTTTTTATTCCTTGCTCTTTCCGCATTGCTATTATTCATCTATTTTTTCATACTGGAAGCCCGACGGGGACAGACTGTAGGAAAAATAGTTACCGGTATAAAAGTTGTAAGGGAAGATGGAAGTAAATGTGACCTAAATTCTTCTCTTATCAGAAATATCTTGAGAATAGTAGACGGCATCGCTGTTTATATTGTTGGAGCAATACTAATTGTTCAATCAGATAAAAACCAGAGATTAGGGGACCGATACGCAAACACAATAGTTGTCGAAACCTAAGGAAGATTTTTTGGAAAATACCAAACAGAGATCTTGTAAAAAAATAAAATTAAAATTTCAAAAAATAAGGTAATAAGGTAATACTCTTTAGAGTAGCATACAGTTTTTTTAATCATATACTTGATTTCCTATCTTTTTGATAAGTGACAACTTATACTTCATGTTTCCCTTAGGTGGAGACAATACTATCTTATTTTAACAGCTGGGAATACTACCGGTCTGAAAGACCTGTAGATGAAAAACCGTTCTCTTTTTTTATTAAACAACTTATACTATTTTCTCCGTCGCACGCGGCAAGCCACAAGGGGGTTGACCTTTTAAGGTGCGATAGGAGAAAAACAAAGTATGGAAAATGTATGTAGCGTTAGCTCTAAAAAGATTCCTAGTGGTGACACCCTGGAACAAAATTGGGTGATCAATTGATTGTTTGTCACCAAAAAACGTTTTTATGTGTTTCCGAAAACAAACCTATATTGACACCTGTATTGAGGGTTTTTATCAACTTCAACGTTTTCGGGTTCGAGTTCCGTGATTTTGGTTTCGCTGGAAACCATGTTCACTTCCAGGTGAACATTCCTAAACGTTATCTGCTCTAGGGTACAAGTGGTTATGTTGAATTCTTGGAGTGAAAAAAGGATTTTCGAAAAACATCCAGGTTTCCGTAAACGTTACCCTGGTGGTGGTTTTTGGAGTGGTTATGAGCATCATGAGTCGACGGGTTGTAAAAACCTGGATGAGTCTAGCGTTTATATACGTGATCAAAAACGGCATCATCAGATGCAGGTGGTTGATGATGCTCAGCAAAAACTTGACTGTTTTTATCCGCCGAGCGGGGATATGTGGCATGACCGAAGGGCGTACCGAAATAGTGAAAGCGGAAGGGGTTTATAGGGGGCGAAGCCTCCTATTTCTTCTGTAGCCACCTTATTTTGTGCAAATGAGTGGTTTTATCTATCTTTTTATGCCTGGGTTTTTTTACCTTTAGCTCTCCAACTCGTATGAACTCGATAATTATCTGGTCTTGGTCTTTAAAGCCATAAAGCCCGGATATTTGTTTCGGATATAGTAAAACTAGATTTCCGCCGATTTTTCTTAACTTAGATTACATATCTAAAACTCTATTGAAAAATATATTATGTATTAATTTAACGTCTTTTCTTAAATTAGGGAAGATAATTTATACCTTTATTTTTTTATCAATATTTATAATGTCTAAAAAAGTTGTTAAGAAAGATGGTAGAGAAGAACCTTTCATAAAAGAAAAAATTGTAGTAAGCGCAGTTAAAAGCGGTGCTTCAGTCGACATAGCAAGAGAGATAGCAGATGAAATCGAAGATACCGAGAAAGAAAAAATTGAGACCAAATGGGTTAGAAAAAAAGTGTTAGACAGATTAGAATACCATAACCCTAGTTTGCCTAAAAAATGGGTTAACTATGATAAAAACATAAAAAGATTAAAAAAATATAAACGATAAGATAAAACGAAAAAAATTTTTTGTACAATTTTCAAATTGAAGATAAAAACCTATTTTTTAACAAACAAATAACACTAGATAAATTTAAATTTTTATAATTAGTTGCATAATTTTAAATAGTATCCATCCATTTTGGTATTTTGATTGAGGTTTCAATTATGGCTAAAAGAAGTAGAGAGCAAATAAGAGAAGATGAAAAAAGAGTGATAGAACTTCTCGAGAAAGATTCTAGACAAACACCTAATGAAATTGCTAACAAACTTGGTTTTAGTAGACAGAAAGCCTGGCGGATCATCAAAAGACTGGAAAAAACCAAAGAAATATGGGGATATACCACTATTGTTGAGGAAGAAAAACCTGATGTAGGAAATCTGTATGTAGCTCTTGCTAACGCTCAATCTCCTATAGTTGAATATACAGATAAATTAATTTCTAGAGTTAGAAATAAAAAGGCAGAAGATGAGATGAATGTTAAACTTGTAAACATGTTTTTCTTGCATGGTTGTTTTGATTGGCTTATTCTTTTTTCTGCGGAGGATATAAGGCATGCTAATAGGTTTATTGGATATCTTGAAAAGTATTATGGTGACGTAATTTCTAACATGGAATTATTGGAAAATATCTTTCCTTTAATAAAGGGGGGAAAGATTAATCCTAATATCGATAAAATAAAGGAATTTTCAATCGAATAAAAAATTTTTTTTTAAATGTTTTAAGCGTGAAATCTCTGTGCTTTAGCACAGATGATGAATCGCGCTAAAAAAACTTTTTTTTCTCCCAATTCTACCATAAACTATTATGTTTTCCTAAATTATTTCTATCCTATGTCAGGCGCACCCGCAAAAAGCGGGTGCAATAAAAAAACCCTGACAAAGGAGCGTATTCTCGTGAACCTAATTAGCGTCAGCCAATAGTGTTGGCCAAAATGTATACCACCTTGAATGGTGTCCAAAGTATAGGTACAAAAATGTTTAAGCCAAATTAAAATAAAAAGCTTTGTGAAGAAATTCTGAAAAATATTGCCTCTAGGCATAACATTATTATCTCTGAACTGAGTGTTATGCCTGATCATATACATGCAGTGGTCTCAATACCCTCCACAATGAGCGTTTCTAAAGCCCTACAACTATTGAAAGGTGGTTCTGCCTACGAGTTATTTAGACAGAAATCAGTTTTCAGAAAATAGATATCCAAGAGGACATTTTTGGAGTCCTGGCAAATTCTACCGGAGTGTAGGTAATGCTGATTTGGAGACTGTTACTAAATATGTCCAAGATCAAAGACTCTTTCAAACGACATTGCATGGTTCAACTGCAGGATAGTTAAACCGGGGCTAACAAGAAGCCCCGGCATTTATGCCGGGTGAGAATGTCACCTTTATCTTTTTTTATTCTAATTAACTCAATAAGAGATTGAGAGTGTTGGTATAATTTTTAAAATTTGATTTTATGAAAATGTTTTTTTTAAGTTAGCGTACTTTATTTATATATACAGGTCCTAGATAGGCCATATGTTCTTTATGGGAAGATGACACGTCATTTTTCTGTTTAATTGCTATCCAATAAAAATCATTGGGTCCGACATTTTTGTCTTTAAAATTTATTTTACAGACCTTTTTTTCTGGTTGGAAATGTTTTATTACTTTACACCAGGGTTGTCCTTTATTTTTATCTTTTTTTACTATCCATATATCACTGATTGAACAGTTGAGTTTTTCTTTTTTGTATCCATGTGGGCACATTGTTTTTCCGCTGTTATCATTTCCTTGAAATGTTGCATGTGCGGTGATATTTATGTTTAAAGGTGAAGAGCAATTTATCCATTTTCCATATGTGATTTCTCCGTCAAAGCGTGCGTTGGCTCTTATCTTCAAAAGTTGTGAGGCATAACAGGTGCAGTTGTTTAGCGCATCCCATATTTCTCCTCTTGTGTTATGAACGCTGTAGACTGCGGTGATACCGGAGTGTGTTTCTAGATGGCTTTTATTGGTAAGTGAGCTTGCTGGCCTATTATAATCATGGGTGTCGCTACCTGCTATAAATACGAATCGCTGATTTTGCATGTTTTTTTGGCTCCATTCCCAGCAGGCGTTTTCTATCCATGATTCAGTTTGGTTGTAAAATTGTTTTTTTGGATAAGGATAAGACCAAGGAAGTTTAGGAGTGTATTTTTGTCCTATTGCGTTTCCCCATCTACTGTATATTTCTGCGCCTCTTAAGATATGGTTTCTTTCTTTTGTATTTCTTGTTTTATCTGCTAAAAAACTAAAGTTTGTAGTAAAACTTAGTTGGCTTGCTTTTCCCTGTGGATGATGTGGAAAACCTATGTTGAGATGTCCTTTATTGTTTTCGTTGGCCATTGTTTTGAAAATACTGTCGTAGTTTGGTTTTTGCCAGTAGTTGTATTCTTTTGCTTTAGGATAGACTTCTTTGTAATAAAAATTTATATGGCTTACGTCTTCCCATTTGTTTGGAGTCCATTTTTTTCCTCCGATACTCCATTGGGCTGCAGTCCATTCGAATCCCAATAATGTGGTGAATTCCCCGGGGTGATAGTATTCATTTGTTTTATCTTTGGTTTTCTTCCATTCTCCATGGATTAGTAGTTTGTAGAAGAGTGTTCGTATCCAGTCGTTTTTTGGTACGCCTCCAAATTGTAGGTTGAATCCATCGATTAATTCTGCATGATCGGTACACCCGGTAAAATCTAGATAATTGTCTTTGATGGCATTTTGATACATTTCGTCAATGCTGTAGTCTCCATCTGAAATGATTGTATGCCAATGTATATCTCCAAAAAAGATTCTTTTTATCTTTACTGGTATTGTATCTGAATCGTATCCATGTTGGTTTTCTGCATATATGGTAAGGTTTACGTATGTTTTATTGAGGGGTGTAGGTTCTGGATCATAGATTAAAGGTGAGTTGTTTTGGAATTTTGTATGTTTACTTTGGTTGTCTATTAACCAATATTTATTGCTGACTTTCCCTTCGATGGTACAGTTTATGATGTCTCCTTCATATATAGTTGAATAAGGTTTGATGTTGATTTTTACGTTAGGTTTCCCTGTTTTTTTTGGTATTTGTGAAGATAGTGTTGGTGTCAATAAAATCATTAATGTTAGTATTAATAGGATTTGTTTTTTCAAACTATTTTTACACCGGATATTATTTTAAGTTGTTTCTTTTTATAAATATTTTGGATAAATTTTTTTTTAAAAGATAAATAGTTTTTCTGGAAGGAATCCATCTATTTTTTATGTAGGTGATTGTTTATCGTTTAGTTGATGATTGAAGTAAGGGATTTGATAAAAAGTTATGGTAGTACTCGTGCTCTTTGTAACGTAGATTTTAATTTTAATGATTCAATTGTTACTGCTATTATGGGTGAGAATGGTGCTGGTAAAAGTACTTTGTTAAAGATTTGTGCTGGTGTAATAAATTTTGATTGTGGGGAAATATTTGTAGATGGTCTTTCTCTGGTAAATGATTCTGTTAAAGCTAGGAGGGATATTGGTTATCTTCCTGAGATGCCTTATATGTATGATCGTTTGACTGGCCGGGAGTTCTTGTTGTATATATCCTCTTTAAGAAATTTTGAAGATGCTGAAGATGAAATTGATTCTCTGTCTAGTTTTTTAGGGATTAGCCGTTTTTTGGATCATGAAATTGGGGGTTATTCTAAAGGTATGAAACAAAAAATTTCGTTGATTTCTGCGATTATTCATAGACCTAAAAATTTACTTCTTGATGAACCAGTTTGGGGTTTAGATCCTTTGACCTCTTGTGCTCTTCGTGATTTTATTTTAAAACAGAAGGGTACAACTGTTATTGCTACTCATTCTCCTTCTTTGGTTGAAGAGGTAGCAGATGTCGTATATTTTTTGTCTAAAGGGAAAGTGGTTTCATCGGGTAATGTATCCAGTTTTACTGATGGATATGGTAGTATTGAGGATGCATATTTTCATGAGGCGGGGATAAAGTAAAATGTTTGATACATATAATACTGTTTTAACAAATTCTCTTAGGAATCTTAAAAAAAACATATTGGATTCTCCGTTTCTTTATCTATTGTTTTCTGTTATGATTTTTTCATCGATTTTTTTTATAGGTGTTTTAACTTTTATCTTAATTAGAAGTAGTGTGTATATTGACTTAGATGATATTTTTTTTATTGTCTTATTTTTGTTTATAATAAAAGTTTCCCAGGATTTTTATAATCATTTTACTAAATCTCTTTCTTTAAACTATGCTTTTTCAACTCATGTTTCTCATTTGAAAACAGTTTTTGAGGTTTTTTTATTTGTTTTGTGGAATAATCTCGGTCTATGGGTTTTGCTAAGTTCTTTATATTCTTTTTCTTTAGCTGTTTTAGGTGTTCCTTTAGTTTATCCCTTCATTTATCTTAAATTTACCTTTGGTGTAATTCTTGCATGTTTTCTTGGATCGATTATGGTCGTTCATTTTTTTAGTAAGAAAAAATATCGTTTAATGCCTGTAGGTTTAATATTTTTTGTCTTATTTTTTTATAACGGTTTATCTTCTGTTTTGATATTATCTATGTTTTCCTTTTTTTATCTTATTTGGAGTTTAGTATATAGTTTAGATTCTTATCTACATGTTAGTAGAAAGGTGAGAAAAAAGGAAAAACCTCAGGTGTGGCCTTTAAATTCTGTGAAGGCAGTTTTTTACAAAGAAGTGATTTTGTTATGGAGAAATAAGATTCTTTTCAGTGTTCTTTTTTCGGCTGTTTTTATGGGTGTGATTACTGGTTATATCGCTCGTTTCGGCGCAAAAAACTTGTTGCCTGAAAGACTGTATATGTTGGTATCTAATGTCAATCCTGTTTCTTATGCTTTTTTTGGTATTTACGTACTCGTAGTTCATGGAGCTGTTTTTGTGTCTCTTAGCTTTTTTCTGAATGAAGAAAACACTCTTTGGCTGATTAGACATGTGACTTTAAAGATGCGTGATATAGTTTATGGTAAAGCTTGTGCGGTTTCTATGCCTTTTCTTTGTTCTGTTCCTTTTATTGCCTATTATTCTGCGTTTAACTCTGGTGAGTCTTTGATTTTTTTGATTTGGTTTTTGATTTTTTCATATCTTGCCTGTATAATTATTTGTTTTCCTGTGGGTTCAAGATATGTAGGAAAAAAATCTGATATACTTTTGCTTTATAGTATTTCACT
>JAZKSQ010000052.1:0-9467 GCA_036625995.1 Thermoplasmatota archaeon
CACTGGGCTTGTAGTCAGTAAAATAAACCACGGACATAAATTTTAATCCATCTATCTCGTATGCTAGAATGCCATTTTCTTCTTCTGGAAAACCAAAATCTTCAATACCAAGAATAATATGGGTTGAAGGCCCATAAAGATCAAGATCTAAAAGACCTACTTTAAAACCCTTTTTTGATAGATTTAAAGCCATAGAAGAGGCCACAAGGCTTTTACCTACACCTCCTTTACCAGATGCTACAGGTAGAATTTTGTTTACCTCAGATAATCTTCTTTTTATCACACTGGTCCTTGGTTCCATAAAAACTTATTTTTCCCCCTTTATAGAAGGTATAGTAACACCACGTCCTTTAGTTATTTCAAAATCTGGACTACCGCAGTTCGGACAACGAGTATGAACAAATGCAACTTCCGGGATAAAATGTATGGACTCGGAGTCATCATCAGATAGATTTTTTTTAATCTCATCAAACCCCCATTCATAACTGCATTTATTACATTCCAAAAGAGTTTTTTCAGTTTTAACTTTTATTTTCGCTTCTTCTAAAATGATACTATTTTTAGTGTCAATAATATCACTAACAGCTTTTTTAAATATCTCTCGGTTGATTTGTTGTAATTCACCGAGACTAACATTAATAACTGTGATTTTTTTTAAATCTTCTTTTTCTGCTGCTTCAACAGATGCTGAAATTATCGATTCGGCAAGAGCCCATTCGTGCATAATATTATCTATTATAGAAGTAGCTATTTTAAATTTTTTTACAACAATATTACTTCGGAAAGTAGTCAAGATATGAGTTAAACCTAATAATTTTAGTATAAACCGACAAGTCTTACTTCTTTATGAATATTATTTTAGGTACCCAGAACAGTTCGAAAAAAGTTACTTTCCGAAGTACTGAATAAAGGAAAAAATGTTGCTAACATTTATTAACATTTAATCACGTTTTATGTAGTTATAAACTTCTAAGCTATTTGTTTAAGGGAAAGATATTTAACAAAATATTGCCATTATAAAAAAGCGAAAAGAAGCACTAACAAAAGATGGATAAAAGATCTCTCGGGTTCATTAAACGGAATCCGTGATTGGGGTGACTCAGAATAGCAAAAATAAATAATTCAAAATTACTAAAAAAAACAGTTAAGGCACTATATGTCGTTAGCAGCAGAAGAACTACAACTAAATACGCGATAGAGACAATAGGTGCCTCTCTTCGAGCGTTAGAAAGAAAATTCGATTTTCTAAGTCACCTTACATTTAGCGAAGACGAAATATCAGAAGAGGGATTTAAAATATTTGTTTCCCCCCGTATAAATCAGGTTAGCAATGAGCTTCTAGGAGAAACTTTGGAATCATTAATTAGAGTCGTGTATAACGATCTAAGTGAAGAAGCTGGATTATATTTTATAACAGAACTAAAAGAATATGCAGAAGATAGAACGATAGAAGGTATTATTGACTGTGGAGTCGATCTTGATCAAATACAAGTCGAACAGCATCACGCATATAGACGAAGAAAAAGAAAAGAAAATTTAAAAAAGGCAGCCAGGGGAGAAGGAGAAGGTCAAGGTGAACAAGAAAATCTTCTTGGTTATTCCTGGAACCAGGTTTCGAAATGGAAACATGATCCTGGGAGTAAATTTTGCACATTATATGATGAAGATGGGAAAGTGTTAGACAGACTTAACCTTGACAGAATAATTGAAAATTATGTAGAAGAATTATCTGGAAGAAGATCTTTAGATCCTAAGACTATAGAAAAAGAAACAAGAATTTATCAGAAGGAGTATAAACTGCTTAAATTGATGTTAAAGAGAGATATGGATGCTGAAACAGCGATACAGCATTTAGGTATTTCAAGAGAGGAATTAAATAAGATTATCAATAAGTTATCTAAAATGGAGATGCTTCATTATGTATCTTATGATACTGTAGAACTTACAGATACTGGCATCAGTTATATTGAGGAAAAAGAGGAGGTAACTAATTAGTTATCCTTTTCTTCTTTTAGGGGAGATTAGTATTGAAAAAGCAAAAAACAAAGATGATACTATAACTATAGAAGCCCCAATTGGAAAATCGAAAATGAATGATATAAAAAACCCCATTAAACATCCAGATACACCGATTAAAGGCGAATAAATTATTATTTTTTTAAAATCATAAAAAAATTGATAGGCAGAAGAGGTAGGGTTAATTATTAAAGCGAAAACCAATAACCCCCCTACGATTTTTAAGGATAAAGACACTGCAAACCCAGTAAAGAAAAGTACTGAAAAATAAAAAATGCGGGTGTTAATACCAACTGATTCAGCCATTTTCCGATTAAACATAACGGCAAGCAGTTCTTTATAAAAGACAGATATAAATATAATTAGTATAAACGAAAGAATGCCAAGAAGGAGTACATCGTTAAAGCCAACCGAGAAAAGACTCCCCCAAAGTATGCTAAGGGCCTTTCCGGTCGCCGCTTCCCCAGGTTTTACATATAAAAAAATAAATGCAAGAGCTATCATAAATGAAAACATAAAACCAATAACTATATTACTTTTTAATCTAGCTTTCTCAGCAAGAGGGCCTAAAACCATCGCAGTTATTATAGAAAATAATACTGCAGTGATCATTGGATCTACTGATATTAGTATTCCAAAAGCGGCTCCAGCAAACGCAGAATGACTCATACAATAACCAATGCTGGAAAGATTCATTCTGACTACAAAGTTTCCCATTGTAGAACAGGCAAAACCGGCTAATATCGCTCCGATTATTGAAGGTAAAAGAAACATCCAGGGGATCTCTGACATATTAAACTAGCACATCCTGCTTTCATTTCCATTAAAAATTTTTTCAATAGTTTTAGAATGCAGAATCTTTTCTTTTTTATCATCCATTACTATCTGGCCTTTATCTAACACTATAACCCGCTCTGAATTAGAGGGTACATTGGTTAAGTCATGAGATACCATTATTATCGTCATATCTTGTTTTTCATGAACTCGGTTAAGAAGTTTTTCAATTTGTTTTTTTGAAGAAAAGTCAAGATTTGAGAGAGGTTCGTCTAATAAGAGAATTTTTGGTCTCTGAGCCAATGCTCTAGCTAAAAGTATTTTTTGAAATTCTCCCCCAGAAAGTTTACCGATAGGTCTTTTGGCAAAATCTATCATTCCTACCATGCTCATACTTTTCCAGACTATCTCCCAATCTCTTTTGGTAGGAAATCTAAAGAGACCGATTTTTCCTGCACGTCCTGACATTACAATATCTTTACATAGAAAAGGTGCAAGGGGATCCATTTCAAAGTTTTGAATAACATAACCTGTATTCTTTCTAATCCAATTTTTGTTATCAGATATTTTTTTACCTAAAACAAATCCTTTTCCGTTGCTGTAATCTAAAATCCCGTTTATTGTTTCAAGTAGGGTGGTTTTTCCTGCCCCATTAGGTCCGATTAGTGATATAAATTCTCCCTTTTTCACTTGTAGATCTATATTCTTTATTACCGGTATTTTTTCTCCTTCATATATTGTATGTATTGATTTGAGAGATATTATGTTTTTATGTTCATTCATTTTATCTTAAATATTTCTTCTTCTGGTTTTTTGTGTATTTCCTCTGAATATTTTAGTAATTCTTCATCTCTTACAGCTGTTTCTATTTTTTCATATATGTCCTTTTTTAATGTTATGGTAATTTGTGTTCCTTTGTTATCTTTGAAAATTGCTATCGGCTGTTTTTTGTCTTGTATTTTTATGTTTCCTTTTCCTAGGGTGCATCCAGAGCTTACTTGTATCCCATCGATTATACAGGAAATAGGTGGTTTAGTTCCGGTCATAATTTTAACTTTTTTGGAGAAAGGATCATCGGTTAGTTTTCTGCATGCTATTTTCCCCATACGGTAGCCAATAACTGCATATGGGCCGATATGTCCGTGAAATGCTTCTATTTTTTTTAATGTTTCATCCATAGATTTTTATTCCACCTGTTTTTTATTTTCTTCTGTACATTACAACCATTGTTAAGGAAAATATGGCAAGTATAACAGCGATGGTTACTGATGCGTTTCTTTGTAGCTCTATATCGTTTATTTGACTCTCAAGTTTTTGTATACCCGTTTTTTTATAATCGTATGTTTCAATTCCTTTGATAGTCTGGTTAACATTATATTGGATTGTTTTTAGATATGATTCGGTTCCGGGTATTGCGTTAGGGAAATTAGTGAGTATGACATGGCTTTTCCCAGTTTCTGAGGCAACTCTGGCACCAAATTCTGTGCCGCTTTGGAGGTTATCTACTACCGCGGTTACTTGGTCCTTTGATGCTGCATCTATTACATTTAATTCATCTTGAACGGATAAACTTTCAGGAGCTCCATAATAATATGAAACATTTAAACCAAAATAGTTAAGAAAGTCTTTATACCATCCAATACATACAACTTTTTTGTCTTTTAGTCCCTTTGTTTTGATTTTTTGTTTTAAATTTTTAGTGGTTTCGTTTATTCTCTCTAGATAATTTTCTGTATTTTTTTGGATAGTCTGGTTATATTGTGGTATAACTTGTTTTAGTCCTTCTTCTATTTTTTTTACATATTTTATTGCACCTGTTGGTATATTCCATTCTCCTAAACCGATACATTTTATTTCATAATAATTCTTATTATATGATTTATTTATAAGAGATTCTAACCAGGGTTCCCATCCTAGAGAAATGATTATGTCAGCGTTTACAATTTTATCTACATCTCCAGGTGAGGTATCAAAATGTGCAGGGCATACTCCTGCCGGCATAATGTATTCGATAGACGTATTTTTTTTTGGGGCGATATTTTTTGTAAAATCAGCAAGAATAGAGTTAGTGCAAACTATTTTTATTTTTTCATTTGTTCCTTGTGCGTCTGCCTTTATTGGCGCAAATAATAATCCCCCTATCAATAGTATACCTAGTATCAAAGTTGTCGATATGTATCTGTATTCTTTATTCATATTTTTTCTACCCAAGGATGTTAATTTTTTTATTTTCGTAGCACGATTAATTGGGAGGTCTATTATATTATTTTTGGTAACAAAAAATTTAAATTAGTAACACGACTATCAATAGATCGTGACACCAATGGCAGAAAAAATAACTAGATTTGGAGTGTCTGTAGAACCAAGTCTAATAAAAAAATTTGATAAAAAAATAAAAAAGGAAGGTTATGACAATAGAAGTGAGGCGATAAGAGATCTGATAAGAAAAGACCTAATAAAAAAAGAGACATATGATCCGGAAGAAACAATAATGGGTACGCTAACTATGATTTATGATCACCATGTAAGCAATTTGACAAAAAAACTGCTCAATATACAACATGACTATACAAATGAGGTACTCTCAACAACACATGTCCACCTAGATCAAGATAACTGTCTAGAAGTCTTAGTGTTAAAAGGTAAAAATAAAGATATAAAAAAACTATCAGATAATATAAAAGCGTTGAAAGGTATAAAACATGGGGAGGTAGTTATAACTAAAAGTGATCTGTAGTTTACAGAGATTAATTATTTTTCTATAGTTTCATTTAGATCTTTTAAAAATGATTTGACATCTACTCCATGTACTGAAGCAATGTCCTTTATTTTTTCAAATGAGGCAGCAATACAGCCCACGCAACCCATATTATATTTTGCGAAAACTTTTATTGTTTCAGGATAATTTTTAATTACCTTTCTAATATTCATATCTTCTGTGATCTTCTGTTTTGCCATAGTATTTAACTCCAATATTTGGTTTAACACATGTTAATAAACTCAAAGGTTATAATATTTATGCCTTCCATATTTACTTATTCTTGTTTTATGTGAGGAGATACCGGACGGTTCCCCGGTGGGAAAAAAAGAAATAGAATATATTTACTTTATTTCCGTCCGGTGGGACAATTACAACTTTAAAATCTGAATGTTTCTGTTTAGTATTTAAAAAATAACAAGAGGTAGTTGTAAGTATTATTATCGTGAGTAAAATAGAGATATAAAGTGATAATTTTTTTATATTTTGAATTCAAGAATAGATTTTTTCTTAAATATCAAATAAAACCTGGACATACAATTCGGGTTCTTTTTTTACTTCTAACATGTGGTAGGTGACAGCTTTTATCTCTGCACCCATAGAATGCTTTGAAGTGTCATATTCTTCTCCAAATATTTCTGCTGACAATTCACAATTTTTTTCATCTAATTCTACATCGAATTTTCCAAAAACCAAATTTCTTGCACTATTTAAAAAAACCAATTCTGAAAGCCAGTCTACAAGTAATTGTTCAATATCATCCGATTTTAATTTTATTTCTTGCTTTTCCTTAGATACAATTTCAGAATTGTCTGTAATTATGTCAAACATTCCAATAGCTGCATTTTCAAAAGCTTCTGACAGATCTTTACCATATGCCTTTAAACCTATATCTGCAGTATGATCTATTATATCATATTTCTTCATATATCATTGACATTATATAGCAGAGGATTTTAAAAATTTTTAATTACCACCAACATTATTGAGTACCTCATGGATTTGGCTATCTTGTTTTCAGGGGGAAAAGATTCATTGTATTCTGCTTTTCTGGCAGAAAAATATGGCTACAAAATATCCTGTTTATTAACTATCATTTCTGAAAATCCTTCAAGCTATATGTTTCATACTCCTTCAATAACTAAGGTAGAAAAACAAGCTTCTCTGATAGAAAAACCTCTGTTAACCCGTGGTACTAAGGGTTTAAAAGAAAAAGAATTGATAGATTTAGAGAAAGTACTATTGTCCTCAATAGAAAAATTTGATATCCAAGGATTAGTTACTGGTGCTGTAGAATCTGCCTATCAGGCATCAAGGATACAAAAAATTTGCAATAAACTTGATTTAGAATGTTTTAACCCTCTCTGGCAGAAGGATCAAATGGAATTATTAAAAGATTTAATTGATGATAAATTTGAGGTTATAATAACTGGTGTTTTTGCCTATCCTTTAGACAAGAGATGGCTAGGTAAGAAAATAGATGACAATTTTCTTAAAGAAATTAAGTTAGTTAGAGATAAATATAAAATCAATCCAGCAGGTGAAGGCGGGGAATACGAAACTTTCGTCACGAATTGCCCTCTTTTTAAAAAAGATATAGAAATAAAAGACAAAAAAATCAAAGGTAAACAAAATTCATGGTCTATGGAGATCTCGATAAGATGATATTGGTATTAAACATATGTAAAGAAGTATTACATAGCTTAGAATTTGTAAAACCCATAGAGGACATAATAAAGAGAAATGGTTCGAACTATGTTACCCATAAGTATGATGAAATAGAAGAAAAAAAGATTATTAAATTTGACAAAGTCATAATATGTGGAACCAGCTTATATGACAGCTTTTATCTAAAAAATATTGAAAGATTTAAGTGGATTAAGAGTTTTAAAAAACCGATTTTAGGTATTTGTGCAGGAATGCAAATATTACTTTTAATCAATGGAGGAACCCTGCATAAGAATAAAGAAATTGGTTTAAAGAGGATTTATTTCAAAAAAGAATTCCTTGGTTTAAATAGAGAAGTTGAAGTCTATGAGTTACATAAGTATTATGTATCTTCAAAAAAAGTAAATGTTTATGCTGAATCTAGTTTTTGCCCCCAGGCCATAAAATTTAGGGATTATCCTTATTACGGTGTATTATTCCATCCCGAAGTAAGAAATAAAATACTAATAAATGAGTTTATTTCCCAATAAAAGAAAAAAAATAATATTGTTTTAAAATTTTATATACCCTAGCTGATGCATTTGTTGGAGAAAAAGAAAAAGTCTTTTTTCAATATTATCTTCTTTTGGAAATTTTTCCTTTAATATTTCAAGTATGTCCCCTACGGTTTTTTCCCCATCACAATTTAGCCAAACCACTGTCCCGATTTTATCCATTTTTGCTGAAAATTCATTTTTAAGTCTAAATAATTTTAAGAAAGATTTACCAAGTTTTCCCTTGAATTTCTGTACCTTAAGCTCAACAAGTCCTTCATCGTTTTTTTTCCATTCAAAATCTGCTTTTTCAGGGATATAATTCAAAAACTGTTCTTTTGTCGGTAATTTATTTTTATTTTTATTCTTCTTTAGCAAATATTTCCCTCAGTGGTATATAGGCCAGAAGACCTGCAATGAAAAGCCATATTAACATCCCAGGAAGTGCAGGTGGGAATTCAAATATTGAAAGATCTATTCCACCTATAATAAGGAATGCTACAAGTACACCTGTTATTGCCTCTCCAGCTATAAGCCCAGCAGTCAAAAGTAATCCCGTTCTTATAATTTTTTCCTTTGGTTTAACGTCGGTCTGTTTAATAGCCAGTTCCCATTCGCTTGTTTCTTCTTCTTCATCAGTACCGTATTTTTTACGTATGAATCGATTAGTAATTGATCTTACAATTCCTCCGCTGAATATTGGTACTGCTAAGGTAAAAGGTAGATATATTCCGATTGCTACAGGCAAAACGGGAAGATCTATTAGAATTAAAACGATTGCTAAAACTGCACCTGCAAGAACAAATGGCCATACCATATCGCCACCAAGAACTCCTTTTACGATTCCTGCCATCAAAAATGCTTGTGGAGCTGGTAAATTTGTGGAACCTATCTGATAAGCTTGATCTAACGCCTGTACAACAAGAGCTAATACTGGTGCTGCTGCCATCACGCCAATCATTTCAGCAATCTGCTGATTCCTAGGGGTAGCTCCTATCATTTGACCAGAAGCCATTGATTGTAAAACATCTCCGGATATAGCTGCAGCGCAACATATTACAGATGCTATTAGAACTGCCAAACCGTAGGCTCCTACGTCTCCAGAAAGTCCGAAACCCAATAGAATTAAGGATGTGATCAGAAGTACCGCTACTGTAACACCCGAGATAGGATTGTTTGAAGAACCTAATAGACCAGCCATATATCCTGCAATAGCGCTAGCGATAAAAGCAAAAAGAATAGCAAAAACAGCCATTACCCCAGATATTAACCATTCACTAGAAATCCAAGCGTATAATAGATAAACTGGGATTGTCAAAGCAGCTATTAATAAAAATACAAATTTGAAATTTAAATCCTGATCTGTTCTCGTCTTTGATTCGGTTTCTGCCCCTGTTATACCTGCTATAGCTTCTTTTAAGCCACTTGCAAGATTTGATCTAAGAGTGAATATGGTGTATAAGCCTCCTACGACCATAGCTCCTACGCCAATGTATCTGATATAGTCTCCCCAGATTTGAAAGAAACCCCATATTAATTTACCGATTTCCAGGTTTCCTCCTGCTAAACCTTTAGCATTGGCAATTGCTTCAGGTGTAGTTGGGATTGGAAGGCCGGTGGCTAAGGCTATCAATGGTGCTAATATAACCCATCCAAGTAGTCCTCCGACGAAAACATATGACGCTATTTTCGGTCCGATTATCCATCCTACACCTAGT
>JAZKSQ010000053.1:0-9445 GCA_036625995.1 Thermoplasmatota archaeon
GTGGTTTTTTCCATTCTACGGTTACGTTCAAATAGCTTTGATTATGCCAGGAAGACTTTCCGACATAGTCACCGGTAGTAAACGTATAATTTTTATCCTGATCAGAACCACGGACAGCTACATGAACCGTATAGGTGGTGTATGGTTGAAGATCATTAAATGTACATGTCGGACTTATATGTGTATTGCTACTTGTGCCTGACGCACTTCCTATATCTGGGGTTGTGTTAATCCACCAATTAAACGTTCCTCCTGAGGGATGTTTAATATCTACAGACCATCCAGAAGTATCAGGTCTTACATTTGTTTGTTGATGATATATGGTTTCATTTGTGAATTCAATTTGTTGGTCGAGTAAAGTAATATTAAGAACTGCTGATCCGGTGTTTCCATCAGGATCTTCTGCTTGTACCGTTATCTGCCTTTGATGATTCGTACTTGTTTCATAATCCAGTTCTGCTCCTGGAGCAACCTCAACATATCTTCCCCCAGTTTCAGAATCTGTACATATCTCGAAATTTCCACCATCATCATCAAGTAATAAAAAATCTAAATTTGAAACGCTATTATCTGCATCACTCGCTGTAAGGTTCCCTACAAATGTTCCGCCAACAGAGTTTTCTTTTATCTGAGTATCTATATTTACTACTCCTCCATTGTTTACATTCCATGCGAAAACACCAGGGTGACCAATATTGGATTCATCTTCTATAGTAATAAAATCTGAAGTACCTGAATCATTAACTTCTCCATAGGTTTCTCCATCTCCTACCGTCCATCCACCAGTCGGATAGCTACCTGGATCTGCCGGCATACCACGTGTCCAACTGATGTCTTCATACCGGATTTCGATTCCAAAATCCCCTCCACCTAATCCATGTAGACGAATCTGAAATGTATTACTACCAGAACCATCAGTAGGAGACTCATACGGCTCAACATTATACCATGTCACAGAAACAATGTCATTAGAATCATCTTCATAGAGATATACTGTTCCCCCATTACTCGGATTGATATCATCATACTGACCCGCGATCATCGGCCCATCTGTATAACCAGGGATCCCCTCAGGGCTGTAAGAAGTCTGACTGTGTCCAAATGTGATATATCCATTAGATCCGACATAAATACTATTGTAAATGGTATCGCCTAATTTAAGTCCATCTTCTATACTATCAGAAATAACAACCTCCTCAGAGGAATCATCACTATTAGCACCTGAGACTGCGCTACCCAAAGGAGTGACAGCATTGCGCCCATCTGCAACTGAAAATGGTGTTGCTGGTCGGCCAAAAGCAATATCTGTAGGAGCTGAACCGTCTGCTTTCATCATAGGAACTTGTGGAAATAGTAATAGTATTATTATCAAAAATATCAAAAAAAAACTATAGAAACTATGTATATTTTTACTTATTTTATCAAAAAGATCGGAAATAGTAGAGTTTGTTTTTGAAAATTTATTTTTTATATATTCTTCTTTCTTTTTAAAATTTAAGCTACTTATATCCTGCTTTGGGAACATAAACTCTCTTTTTGATTTATATAGCCCCAATTACTATGCACATCCCATCTCCAAAGTATTTTATTATACTATACTCAACTTAAAGTGTATTTTATATCTAATGAATTTTGTAACTAATGAATTGTAACCTAAGTAAGTCTAAATTTATAACACATCTATATGTCTAGGTTCACGTTTGACGGAAATTAAAAAGAAAAAAATTATAATTATGGTTTATTTATTTTAATCCGAAGTCTGGGTTCGTAGATGATAGTATACATGCGTGCTATATTTACCAGCCCATTGACCAATCGGAATTTCACAGGCAAACTCTACATAATGACTGACGTCATTATGGCTGTTAAACGTAGAACTGTTATAATGATTCGGATAATACTCAGGATAATTACCATCCACATTGTCATCACCAGCCTCACCAGTAGCCTTAAAAGTACCATTCACTTCATGATCCTGCCAAAGTGTTACGTTGGCATTTGTCCCGTTTCCTTCACCATATAAGAAGATAAAGTTTCTAGAACCGTTATCAGTGAAGTTAACAGAAGTATTCTTTGTTCCTCCTCTAACAAATATTGTATCGTTATCTAAAGTCAAATTTTCGATACTTGAGTCAGGTGCATCCACATGAGGTAGATCAGAGATATTAAGACAAAGACTATAGTTACCATTTGAACGAGTCAAGATAGTAACGTTTTCTGAACCATAACCCCACAAACTGTTGAAATGACTGGAGCTATTGGTAGAATAACGTCCTCCCGGAGCACCGCGGATACCTGCGTTGGTAGCGCTAATGATTTCAGTATAAGCATAAATGCCGAATTCGTCGTTAACCCATGATTTGTAAACATCTATTCCATCATCGTCTCCACTTGAACTATTCCAGTTTTCACCATGATTTGAGACAGTTATATTGAAATTCCAAGACCAACTATTATTCAAAGATTCCCAACACCCGGTATTGTTTCTGAAGTTATACCATCCGTCTTCTTTAGAACCCACAGGATAACCATCTTCATTAACGGCTACAGTATGATTAACCCAATCCTGGTTTTCACCAGGACCTGGTGCATACCGGAACTGATACCCTGGTTTAAACACAAAAGTAAGATTCCGTGTTTCAGTGGAATTTATTCCCAATGGGTCGTTGACTACTCTTTCAGACCAATTACCTATAGTAAGCTCAGTTTTATTATTTGGATAAAGTAGGGAGTAATTTGCTGTACCCGTAGTGTTTTTATATTGTAAAAAGAAGTTTCTATTTCCACCTAGATTATCTGAGGTGTTATATCCTGTTCCATCCGCAAGATCTGTCCCGTTATCATGCCAACCGGTGAGATTTATATAATCAACGTTGTCCCATCCTTGATCGCTGCTGACATTCAACACAAAACGATACCAGGTAGCATTGTCTGTCTCCGTCATATTGTTTCTAACTGAAGTCCAATTTTCACTACCGCCGTATGCAGCTGGGGAAGAGTTATCATCTACTTCGTTAACATCTGTAGTACATTTTTGTATGTCATACCATAAAATCCGTGGTCTTTTCCACCCAATTGTTACATTTAACCACGTATTATTATGCCATGCTGTATCGTTATTTCTACAACTGGTAAAATTTGATGAATCTAAAATTGTGTTGGTTCCTTCACCGGCATCAGCCCATACCCTCGGTGTAAATGGCGTAATTAAAAAAGAAGTTGATAGAATATTCATTATCATCATAAAGACTACTGTTAGAATTACAAGCGTCGCTAATATCTTTCTTTTATTGCTTCCCATCCTTATTTCACATCCCATCCTAATCTTAAATCAATTGTTATACTACTTTTTTTGAACGTATATCAAATCAATCGCACCTTTTATATACCTTGTTTGCAGGTGAATATGCATGTATATATGCAGCCAAATAATTTTTTTTTGTTTTATTTCTGCTGCATAGTAGTGGCTATTCTTGCCCTGTAAACACCACTATAAAAACCCATAGGAATATTGACATTAAATTGAATTTTTACTTTTTGAGTTAAATTATTGTTTTTAAAAATCCCTGATTTGTTAAAAATCTCTATTTTGTTTTCCTCCCCTACTCCCTGTATTATTTTATCATTTTCGAGATCATCGTTTAAGTCTGCCTTAGCTAATATGACAAGATTATCTTTTACTGGGATATGAGATTTCAAACTAGTATTAGTTAAGTTATTCTCGAAATATATACTCATGTTATAATCATAATTTGATGAATAGGTGATTTCAACGATATTTGTATCGTTACTTTCACCTGGAGCTAGTTGAACATAAAGATAATGTTTATCTGGATAGATACAAGTGAAAGGAGAGATTCCGTATTCATTTTTTCTAATGTCTATTAAACCATGTTGGTCTGTTACTGTTACGTTAAAATTCCATGAATATTCATCATTTGTCTTATTTTGAGATGAATCCCAGGTATCGTTACTTTCTGCTCTATGAATCTGGTTTCTAGGCTGAAAACCAATTTTTATTATACGTGTGGTTTCGTTAATTATTTCCTCTGAACAATTTGAAACATCTAAGGCTGCCTCATAATCTGGCCATATTATAGAAAAATTACTTCCACCTGAAATATTTTTATATTGCAGAAACATGTTAAGGTTGCCACCAGGTGTATCATTATATCGGCTGTTTTCGTCTCCTTGATCAAACCAAGAGGTAATGTTTATAAACTCTATATCTCCCCATCCGTTTAAATCAGTTATATTTACCTTGAAGGTATAGTTCATATATATGTCTAAAGGCCCTGTATCGTTGTTGAGTTTAGAACCTGTTTCATTAATTAGATCGTAGTTGTTGATAACTGGCTGTTTGTAGGGATTTGATTCTGTTGTAAAATGGTATGTATTATTTGTCCAGCAGGTTTGATCTGTCAGATTTAAAGACCAGTAATATTTAGTGTTGTATTCGTTGAAATCGTCGCAGGTCTGTTGTATGATAGAATCATTTGTTATGGAGTTGTTTGAACCGAATTGAGTCCATGAACCTGACTCATTGGTCCACCAGGTTGCATCCATTACTTCTTCGTCATAATCAATACAACGAACTTTTAAAACAGGGGTGAGTTCAACACCCGTGCTTCCATTAGCTGGGACTTCATCTTTCTGTTGAGGTGGTATATTATATGTGACGTTTAGAGTAGGTTTAGGATCTGCTGAAGAATATTCTGTTGAATATATTTTTTCAAATAAGCCGTTACCATCATTTGATTTAAGGCCGATGGCAAACCATTGGCCTGAGGGACTACTAGCGGGTGTAGTCTGATTTTTCAAATCATTCACCGCTTTATCTCCAAGGTTAATTGATTGATTAGTAAGTGTTTTAGGAAAAACAGTTTGGTTTTCTATATAGATGGATCCATCTCCTGCGTCTGTATAAACATCCTGATCTGATGAAACGGCAGGTTCGTTAGAGATATTGTAGATACTCGAGTTTACAGAATGGTTCTCTGCTCCGTGATAATTCAAAACAACTTGGGTTATATCCTCTGAGGTTGCTTCGTCTTCATTCATCGCTTGAGCAAGACCGTCTATATCCCATTGTATATAACCCCTGTATTCGTATGAAGTGTTCAGATCGCCTGTATCATTTTTACCCCAGTCAACTGTTTGATTGTTTGTCCATCTATCATATGTAGGGTTACTCATGTTATATGCTCTGATATGTCCATCTTCATATGCCCCAGTGTTTTCCCAAGTTGCATCAATAACTACGGGATAACTTCTATTTTCATCATTAAGCCAACTTCTACCGTTTTCAGTTAAAACTTTATCTAAAAAAATTGTGTCATTTAATTTAGTAATCTCGTATTTCAAACCGTAACTTCTGTTTAAAGGATTTTTTTCTTCCCACATCACTGGCTCTGGAATTTTAAAAAGAACATTGCCTTCAGATTGATTATAAAAAAATATCTGGTTATCATGAAGTGAAAAATTTACGTTATCATAACTTAAAATTTGTCTGATTTTCGATATATTTTTAGATCGGTTATAAACGATATATTCCTCTAGAATTTTTTTTTCGGAAATAGTATATCTTAAATCTATTTCTTCAAATAGATCTTGATAAATTATTTGTCGGTCTTTAATTTGGATTGTAGCATTTTGTTTATCTCCAAAATGTTGTGAAATAGGATGTGTCGAAGCCCAAGAATTGTTTTTTTCAAATTTTACCTCACCTTTTTCTCCAAAAAAAGATTTGAAGATATTTTTTTGATTGAAATAAGGATAAGACGAACTATTATCTCTAACGATAGTTAGATTTATTGGTTTAAAAAAACCGGTTTTATCATCTTTATAGTTTACTGGTTTTGGATAAATAACCGCTGTTTTAGAACCATCTGGGTTACCTACTACATCAGTTGTATAGTCTTTCATTTCAAATTTTTTAAAATCAATCTTAAAAAATAGAGTCTGATTTATTATCGGTGATACCGAAATATTCAAAAGATCATACATTCCATTATCATCTGAATCATAAACATCCCATTCTATGTTGTTAGGCATTGAATTATTGCTGTCTTTTATAGAAATACTTTTTTTATATCTTATTTCAGGAAAATTTAAAGACAATTTCACTTCTTTTTTTGTATCAGTCTCATTAAGACAGATTTCTCTTGAATATACATGATCTGTAAGAATAGGTTCTTTGATCAGATAAAAATTTTTTTCTTCGTTTTCTTTTTTTGAAAGTATTTCCGAATTAATCACAGGGATAAAAATTGATGATAACAAAATCAGACCTAATACTAAGGAAATTAACTTGTTGTTATTTCCATTTTTTGCATTATTTAGACTATTAGAGCTGTTATTTGTTATTTTTCTGATTGATAGAAAACTCTCTAACATCCCATCCTGCAATTTATACATCCCTTTGTTATAAAGAAAATATGCATTTGGTTATAAATATGTTTTCCAATAAAATGTACTAGCTGAAGTACCGATTGTTTAAAAAAGATCTATTATTTTTTTTATTATTTATCTACTCTTTAGTTATAGGGATTCTGAAACTACTTCCCTGTCCTTATTGGGGTTCTCATCTTGGGTATTCTTTTCTTTCATTTCGCTTAATTTTTCGGATTTGGTTTTATTTTGATTCTTTTTTTCATCAGTTTTTATTACAACCATTTCAGATATGTTTCCTTTATAAATAACTGGTTTAAAGTCTATGTTAACTTTTAGTTCTTTTTCATCGTTAAGCATTATATTTGTTGTATAGTTTGGTATTTCTTCTCCTTTAAGTCTTTTTAAATAATATTGTTCTATCTCTGAAAGACTATCTGGCGCTATAAAGTTAAAAAAGCTGGTGTCTAGAATCTGATCTGTGTTACGTCCTATTAGTTTTATAAATGAATCGTTTACTTTTTTGCATATCCCTCTTTGTAATATGGCCGCGCTTGCGTCCATGTCTTCAATAATTTTTTCTGGATTTTCATCAAGATATTCTACATTAGATAAAAGACTACCTTCTTCTTGACCATTTTCTTTTAAGGGATAATGGTTTCTTATTTTTTGTACATAACTTGTAAAAATATTTTTACGGAGTTCTATTTCTTCTTCTAAAACTTCAAGGTTTTTTCTCCAATCAACTAATTCTTTTCTTGTATTGTTAATTTCTTTTTTATCCTGATTGATTTTTTTCTGAATTTTATGTAGTTGTTTTAAACGGTTTCTAGATTCTTTTCTGATGTTTACTAATTCTTCTCTTCTTTGTTCTATATTCATTACATTGTATAAAAAGCTAAATTTGTTTCTAAAATATTCTCCGATTTTATCGGTTATATTTTGCTTTTCAAATTCATCTTTTAGAGTTAATAGTTCTTCTTTTTCAGTTTTTAACTTTTCGTTTTCATTTTTTAGTTTTCTATAGGAATTGATATATTTTTCTATATCGTGATATTTCTCAATGACTTTGTTTTTTGAATATTTTTTCTGTATTTCATCGAAATTTAACTCTGTTCCTTTAGAATAACTACTTTTTTCATCTTCGGCTTGATTTTTTATATTTTTTGAAGCTAGTAATTTATCTATTTCTTTGACGAAATTTTTTTCTTGTGGGGTCTTAAAAAGATCGTCTTGAACGTAAGGTTTGCCTATAAGACCGAACTTAGCCGATTTATTTTCATTAGATAACACTGGAGCTATATCCCAAGAAACCATGATTTCTTCCCCATTTTTAGAAGTAAGAGGTAATATTAAATCAGCGATATGTTCTCCTTTTTTTGCTTCCTGAAAAGTACTTTCCCATTTAGATAAAAAGTATTCAGGAACAATCTCCTCCATAGACATATCTATTTTTTCATCATTGGCAAAGTCAAATAATTTTTCGAAAAGTTCGTTATAATAAACTAAACATCCATCCTCTTGGAGAGTTAAGACTAGAAACCCTTCTCCTTTATCGGAATGTATTTTTTTTCTCTCCTCCAACTCTTCAAGATTGTTCATAATAAGCGACTAAAAAGTATCTTACAAATTTATATCTTTTTTTGAAAAAGATTATTTATTGTTTGGTTTAAAAGCTTTTTCTTATTTTTCTGATTAAAACAAAAAAATTAATAACTGCTTGACTGTTACCTTTTTTATTAAAGAATGGTGGTTAGAAAAAAAAGAGGGACGATATTTTTAATGATATTTTCCTCTTAAAAATAAAAAAGAGAGAGATTTATTTGATTTAAAAGTAAAAGTATAAATAATGACTTTCTAATGTAAAAATTGGTGTTTTGGGAATCCATGAAGGAGGGGAATTAGATAAAGTTAAAGTGGAATAGTGAGGAAGAAAAACCCAAACCTGGTGAAGACGAAGAGCAGGAAGAGATTAAGGAAGAAAATCAAAAAGAGAACTTAGAAACTAGAGACAACCAGACACAGCAAAACGGAGAAAAAAAAGAAGATGCAGATAATCTTAGAAAAGTAATCAAAATTAAAGACGAACAAGATCAAGACAAAGAAGAAGAAAATTCAGACCAAGATAAGATGGATGAGGAAAAAAAAGAAGAAAAAAAACAGTCTACAGAACAAGAAAAAACAGAAAATCAGCCAAGTCCTGATCCAAATGCTGGAGGGAATCTAGAACAAAGAAGAGCTATACTTCAGAACATGAAAGATTTTGATTTCCAAATCAAAAAAAATCAAGAAAATATTGATAATGTAAATACAAAAATAAATGAGATGTCAAAAGATCTAGATGATTTAGTCAGTCTATATGAGATAGTATCCGAACAGATGAACCCATTTGTAGGTCTTTCAAAAGTCACTAAAAAAAGATTAGATGCATTAGAAAACTTTACTCGTGAAATAGATGAATTAAAAGCAAGAATGGATGAATTAGAAACTAAAGCACATCGTGGCCACCTCCAAAAAATGCAGAATAGAAAAAGCAAACCGGAAAAACAAAATATAAATGATAATAATCAAGAAGAATCCAAGGAAAACATTCCTGAGACAACCCAAATGGCAGATGACGAAGAAACATTTAGCCAACATCTAAAAGACTTATCCGACAGCGATATAGACAAAATAATAGAAAATTCTTTATCAGAAATAAATCCAAATTACCAAAAAACAGATAGTATTGATAGATTAATAGATCAATATATTAAAAATCTAAGGTGAAAGTAATATATGGATCCAGAAAAAGGAGACAGAAACAATGATCAAAACGAAAAACAAGATTTTGATATAAATAAAGAACTGTCTCTTTTAATTAAAAAGAATGTTTTACCTGAAAAAATCGGTTTTAAATTAAAAAATAAATTAGATCAAAGTAACATACAGATAAACAAAGAACAGCTTTATGCTCTAGTGGATAAAATCAAGGAAGCAATAAAATCATATGAGAAATCAAATTCTGAAACAAAAGAAAAAGTAGAAAAAAAACCCAGTCAAGAAAATCAAGAAG
>JAZKSQ010000054.1:0-9332 GCA_036625995.1 Thermoplasmatota archaeon
GAATAATTATATAATGGATATTCCTGATATCCCACATTTATTATGAGTGGAGATTTTCTAAACAATATCCTTTTAGCTATTTTTGGATATGGCACCGGAATCTTTGTAGGTACCGTATCTGGTACAGCGGAGGCGTTGATGATACCTTGTTTGACGATATTTTTAGGTTATTCTATGCACAACTCAATAGGTACTAGTTTGACTATAGATTGTATAATAGGTGGTGTAGCTGGTTTAATATTTCTTAAAAACAACAATGTAGATGTTAAATCCAGTGCTTTATTAATATCTATAAGCGTAATATTTGCTTTTATAGGCAGCCAATTCACGACTTATGCCCCTGAAACAGGTTTGACGATAGTGATAGGGTTCATATTGATTTTAATCGGAATAAATTTTATAGCAAATGGCGTTCAGAAAAATATAGACTATATACATTCTAAAATAAATTTCAAAATTTTTAGAAAAAACAAAAACGTTTCTTTTATCTTAATGGGGATAATAGTAGGTTTATTCAGCGGTTTTTTAGGAATGGGGAGTGGAGGCATAGTTGCTACAGTGTTAGTCCTAGTATTAGGATATGATTTACATTCTGCTATAGGTACCTCGCTTGTAACCATGTTTTTTATCGCCGGTGCTGGAGCTTTGGGACATGCAATAAATCAGGAAATAATAATACATGTAATCCCTATAGCAGGGATCACAGCAGCGGCAGGAGCAATTTCAGGATCATTTCTAGCAAACAAAATAGATGAAAAAGAACTAGGTAAACTGATAGGGGTCATAGTATTGATATTAGGGATATTCATAACCACAAAAATATTCCTATAAAAAAATAAGGGCTTTTTTCCTCTTTTTTTTTCAACAAGTTTAAAACCAGATAACACATACAGAAAAAACGCTTTAGGATGGATGGAAGAATAGAAAAATATTACAACCAGATAAAGGACCTTAAAAACAAAGAAGAATTTTTAAAAGAGATAAAAAAAAGACAAAAAGAATACAACTATCTCTTAGACGATAAGACAATAGCTTTGATTATTTTAGATGAACTTGGTAGAAACAAAGGAAATATTTCTAAAATAAATGACCTTAAAATCGGTGGGGACTATACAGTAAAAGGAAAAATAACAAAAATAGGCCAGATTAGGACTTTCAAACGGAAAAAAGGTTCAGAGGGAAGAGTAGCAAATCTAGAATTAAAAGATGAAACAGGGCGATGTAAACTAGTTTTATGGGATAGAGACGTAGATATTATAGATAAACAAAAAATACGGGTTGGGACACCAGTAAAAGTAATAAATGGATACACAAAAAAAGGATACCACGGTGGAATTGAAATCAACATCGGAAGATGGAGTTTATTAAAATCAGAAGAGAAAAAGGATAGAAAAAATAAAACAAAAAGAAGAACAGAAGACCAGATAGAAGGAAAAATAGAAAAAATTGAACCTACTAAACCTTTTTTCAAAGAAAACGGAGAATACGGTTTTTTAACACGTATACATCTTAATAACAATGGAAAAATAGAAAAAATATGTCTATGGGATGAAAAAGTAAAAGAAATACAAAAATTCAAACCTGGGGATCAAATAAAGATAAAAAGCTTCGATATTAAAATAGAAAAACATAAAGAAGAAAAGCATCTCAACGGTAGAGCAAAAATAACAAAAATTCAACATCCATCCTGAACATACTCAACATCGTTTTGTAAAGCATATTCGGCTTTCTGTAACTCACGTCCAAGATAAAGATAATGTTCAGGTAAAAGATCTTCTACGTTTCTAGCTATAGTATCACACAACGCATCGGCTTTTTCCCCTAAAAAAACTTTTTGAAGATCACCAGATACAATCCTGTTTTTTTTATATACATTAGAATAAAATTCAGCTCTAATTCGACTCTTTTTTCTATCAACTTCAATTACAAAAAATCCATTTGGATCTAACGAAACATTTTCTTTAGAAGTTTTACTAGCCTCAATTAAAGCAACATCTTTATCTACCATAACAAATTTCACCAGCTTCTACTAAATTCACTAGTTTTTGAAACGCAGTCTCTTTTGATAAATTTTTAAGACCACAGTCCGGAGATATCTGACAGATGTTATCTCCAAATATATCAATACCTGTTTGGATATGAGAAACAATTTCATCTATTTGTTCTAGATGGCTATCATCTGAACGAACACAACCCATACATATCCCTTGGGACATACCATCACAATATTCCTTAAAAACATCGAAAAGATGAGGTGAGGCTTTAAATTCATGAGACAAGATATCAACAGGTATAGATAACAGATTTGGGATGATCTCTGAAACATCTCCGCATACATGTAATCTACATGGAATATCAATATCTTTAACAATTTTTTTTACTAGTTCAACGCCATACTCTGGGAAATTATTAGAAAAAAAGGGTTCATCGATGCTAATTAAATCAACATGTTCCTCTAAACTTTTAGCTTCTTTATGAAGTACATCAGCTAAATCAAAAACAAGAGTTTTTTCATCTTCGTAATAAGAATCTAAACTTGATTTAGCGATAGTATAAGCACCTGTAATTAATCCCAATGCTTTACGGTCGTTTGGAATAATTTTATTGATATATATTATATCGTCAACCGTTATAGGTTCTTTATAACTGATTTCATCAATTATTTCATCACGATCACGGATACGAAATCCTCCGATATTACGCGTAAAGATAGTGATAAAAGAATCGCGGGTTTGACCATCAGAAATAACTTCAACTCCTGAGTCAACCATGTCTCCTACAGCTTGATCTATATATCTTTTCCAAGAAATCTCTTTTTGATTATAAAATTTTTTCATTAAAGATAAATTGTCGATTTTGACAGGATATGAACCTATAACAGATGTTTCAACGCTACTTTCTTCCAAAAATTTTCCTCCTAGGATGTATATCCGAAGGTTTTATTCCAAAATATCTTTCTGAATATTCTGAAATCAATATATCTTCCCATGCGATAATTGGAAACACATGATCAGAATTAAAAGATGGGCCATAGATTACAAAGTCTCCTCCAAATAGCGGTATGTTTATGTTAGATGCAGCATCAACTACTTTTTTTGAATCATTTGAAAAGTTTTCATCTAACCAATTTGATTTTTCTACCACGTTATGTATAGCACATCCTGTAGGTAGACCATATTCTTCTTTTATTAAAGGGATACCTGCTATGGCACCTCCGCTATAATCTCCAGGGGCCATAGCTGCAGTATCAACTAGTATCTTTGTAATGCCTAGGTTTTCAGTTATTTCTAAGAGTCCTTTGTCGATAAGATGTGCACCATTTTCAAGAACCTCGATTTTACCATCAGGAGATTTATCTTTTGGATTGAAAGCGACAACTATAGCTATCTTTGGAGTATGTCGGGAGAGAGTTTTCCTTTCTTTTTCTGTAATCCCGATGTTTATAGAATTATAGATTGTCTTATAGAGAAGATCATAGTCATCCAAAAGTTCTAAGGTTTTTGTCTTAATCTGAGGTTCTATAATATCTACGGAAAAAGGCATGTCTTTTGGTATTTTATTTTTTATAAACTTGATTATTTGTTCGGTATATTTTTCATTTTTTATGAAGAAATCAGGTATTGCTGGGTTACCAGTTTTTTTTGATAATTCACTCATTTTTTTAATTGTTTTTCAGCGTCAGTGAAATTTGGTTTACCTTTGAAGAAAAAACCTCCGAAACAGGCTGTAGGATATAATCCAGGTTGTCCGCCGAAATTTATATTTGATATCTTAATTTTTTTTTGTTTTTTTGTAAATGAAAACATTGATTTTTTATCCCTGTCTTTTTTTTATCTTTCCCATATAATTGATCTGTATTTTGGAATGTAGTGCTCTTTTATCTTCATTTTTAAAAGAGGTTTTTTTAGATATTTTTATTGCTATGTATGGTTCACCAAAGGGTTTAATTTGTTTTTTTGAATATTTTTCTATTGTTTTTTTAATTCCTTTAAAATTGTTTTTGTTTATTAGATTAATTAATGTAGTTTGTTTTCTAAAACGTTCTATAGCTTCATTTTTGAGATTTTCTATATAGGGTATTGCTCCTGGTGCATCAATAATTCTATTGTTTTTATCTATACCGTTTTTATTTAAGGAAACTAGAGATCTTCCTGATTTATGTCCTCTGATTTCTTTTCCGCAGATGATTAAATATCTTATGTTAGGATTGGATATTACATTTGCCACAATTTTTTCTATCCCTATGTTTTCCGTTTTAAGATGCCCATATGCTGCTACTTCAACATTTGGTTTATAGTCTGTGTTTAGTAACACTACAGCAACAGGGTTTTCGTCGTTTATTCTTACGAAATTTCCATCCCATGGATAATATTTATCTTCCATTCTTTTATTTCCTAATTTGTTTTTTTTTTTGATAAGTTATTTAATATTACTTCTTTTTTGTTATGGTGATGGAAGTATAAAAAAATAATAGTTTATCTTTGATTTAAATATTGATATATCAAATATGATTTTTTTTGCTATTCGATATTTTTTAACTGAACCCTAACTCTAAATAGTTACAGTTAAGATAATTTTTAAAAAAATTAATATTTTAAAAAAGTAATTATTGGACATAAGTTATTATTATTTAAACGAAAAAAATAGAATTTTAATAATATACTAAAAATTTAAATAATCCTGGTTTGATTATTTATTTGTTTATGGAGAATGAGAAAGTTAAACAAAAAATTCAGGAGATACTTTTATTTTTAGGAAATAGGGTAAATAATCTATCCATAACAGTTGTTTCACATTTTGAAGGAACTATTCAGTATCTCTTTCTTAGATTGAAAGAAATCTGTAATGAGGATTTAACTAAAGAAGATTTTGTTAAAAAAATGAATGAAGAGACTAGGACTTTCAAAAATTTTGTTGAAAATAATTCTTTTGAAGAATTATCTGATGAAAATAGTGGTATCTATATTGGTCTGAATTTTTTTGAAGGAAAAATGAAAGACGCAGATGACATCAATGAATTCTTAGATGATTTTGAAAAATATCTTTTTGCTTTTCAAAAATGCAGAGTATATTATCATCAAAAAAGGCTAGAAAATCCAAATTTTTCACTTGAAAAATGTATTATTGACCTGCTAGAAGTCTGAATTCTTTAGTTTGCTTAGGATATATGAAATTTCTTCATCGGAAATGTTTACGTTTGACTTTTTATTATATTTAAATTCTTGAACTCTTAATCTAACAGCTTCAATAATAAATTGAGCACGACTTGAGTATCCTTCCATCTTTTCTACTAAACAATCGACTTCTTCTATAAGATCTACAGGGATGCTTACCGTTTTTCTTTTGATTTGATTTTTTCGTTTGTTTTTGGTCATCGAGAATAGAATAAGCATATCTGGGAACATAATAAAATAAATTATCCCTAAATTATATATATGGGAAAACTAAAACTTTTTTTGTAAGTAGATTTTTTTAACCCAAAGACTGGATTTTAACCTATATTTACGTCATATGTACGTTATATTTAGCGTAAATTTTAAATAAATCCTATTTGGTTAATTAACAGGATTAGACATGGGTATAGCAAAAGGAGAAAAAGGTTATTTCTGTAATAGATGTATGAAAAAGTATAAAGATTTTGATGAAGTAGAATTGGAATGTTTAATGAGCGAGTGCAAAAAATGGTAAATTATTCCAATCTTTTTTTTAATTTTTTCCAAAAAAATTAGTTTTAAAGAGTAAATCATAAAAAAAATTTAAGTTTGAGATAAAAACTAGAAAATAGGGTTTTTATCTTAAAACTCTGGAAATTTGAAAATATTTAATTATTTTTTGAGTTTAACAATAATTCGACAATTTTTGCCTATCTGATAAATGACTTATAACTTTTGATAAGATAGAATACTTTTGAGACAAAGCCAAAAAATAGTTTAAATACCCTTCACCACAGTTTTATAAACTAGTATACGTTACTAGGGATAAAACAGGGGAGAATTTATGTCAAAAAGTACGACTGAGGAAGATGTAATAAGTACACTTTCAGGGGTTGGACCTGCAACCGCTGATAAACTTCGAGGGGCAGGCTATTCGGATTTAATGAGTATAGCCGTTTCATCACCCACAGAATTATCCGAAGCAGCTGATATTGGAGAGACAAGTGCTATAAAAATAATTCGAGATGCAAGAGAAAAAGCAGAAGTCGGTGGATTTGAAAAAGGGAGTGTTTTATTTGAAAAAAGAAAAAAGATAAAAAAACTGACCACTGGATCCAAAACTTTTGATGATTTACTCGGTGGAGGCTTTGAAACACAATCGATTGTAGAATTATTTGGAGAATTTGGATCAGCTAAAACACAAATCGCTCATCAACTTTGCGTTACAGTTCAATTACCTGAAGATAAAGGTGGTTTAGATTCACACGCGATTTTTATCGACTCAGAAGGAACTTTCCGTCCGGAACGTATCGTGCAGATGTCTGAAGCATATGAACTTGATCCAGAAGAAGTTTTAGAAAAAATTCATGTAGCAAGAGCATACAATTCAAATCATCAAATGTTACTCGCTGAAAAAGTGAAAGAACTATCAAAAGATATCCCTGCTAAGCTTTTAATAGTAGATTCCTTAACATCTGCATTTCGAGCAGAGTATGTAGGTAGAGGAGCTCTTGCAGACCGTCAACAAAAATTAAACAAACATATGCATGATTTATTCCGTTGGGGTAATCTCTTTAACGGTTTAGTGTGTGCTACTAATCAAGTTTCAGCTAAACCCGATACTTTTTTTGGAGACCCTACACGACCTATAGGTGGTCATATAGTCGGTCATACAGCGACTTTTCGGATTTATCTTCGTAAAAGTAAAGGCCCAAAAAGAATTGCAAGGTTAATTGATTCACCACATCTTCCGGAGGGAGAAGCGGTATTTACAGTTACGGGAAAAGGAATCAGAGATTAAAACCTAAAAACTTTTTTATTTTATCCTACCTGTTTTTTTAAAATTATTTCTCCAAATTTTGTTGAAAATTATATCATTTTAGCTCCGCATTAGAATACTTATTATTGCTAAACCAAATGGATTTAAATATAAGGCATTGTTTCAAAAACCGAAACAAAGATGACTCTAATAAAAATAGGATTCATAGTAAATCCAATAGCTGGAATGGGTGGAAGAGTAGGGCTTAAAGGTACTGATGGGGTTTTAAAAAAAGCAAAAGAACTCGGAGCAAAACCAGTAGCGCCCACGAAAGCATCGGAAACAATTAAATTTTTTTCAAAAAACTATAAAAAATTAACCAAAATCAAATGGTATACCTGCAAAGGAGAAATGGGGGAAAAAGAACTAACACAAAACCAGATACCAGAAAAACAAATAGAAGTAATTTATGCCCCTAAAAAAAACACTGCTCCAAAAGACACCAAAGAAGCATGTAAAAAAATGCTGCAAAAAAACATCGACTTAATTTTATTCTGGGGTGGAGACGGAACAGCAAGAGACATCTACGATGTAGTAGATCAAAAAACACCTTTACTTGGTATACCTTCAGGAGTAAAAATGCATTCAGGGGTATTTGGCATCAACATAGAAGCAGCAGCAAAAACCCTTAAGGAATTCCTTGAAGAAAAACTTACTGTTGGAAAAGCAGAAATAATGGATCTTGACGAAAAAGTATATAGAAAAGGCGAATGGAAAGTAAAACTTTTCGGGACAGTAAAAAGCATTGAAGAACCCAACTATGTACAGGTTGGAAAAGCATCATACCAAAAGATATCAGACCAAGATGTAAAAGACGAAATAGCAGAACATATACAAGAAGAAATGGAAGATAATCCAGAATACATATATCTATTTGGATCAGGAGGAACTATAGACTATATAGCAGATAAACTCGAAATCAATAACACTTTATTAGGGATAGATGCTATAAAAAATAAAAAAAATATTGGAAAAGACCTCAACGAAAAACAAATCTTAGAGATACTTAAAGAAAACCCTAAAGCAAAACTGATACTAAGTCCTATCGGAGCACAAGGTTTCATATTAGGAAGAGGAAATCTACAACTTAGCCCTGACGTTGTAAGAAAAATAAAGATAGAAAACATTATAATAGTATCAACACCGGCTAAATTAAATTCTACACCTCGATTAAGGGTAGATACCGGCGATAAGGAACTAGACAAAAAATTCAGAAAAGAAGAATTTTTGATGGTAGTGATAGGCTACCGTTTAAGCCGTGTGGTTAAAATACAGACAGACAACATTTAAAAAAGAAAACATATTTCACCTATCAAAAAAATTTGATAGTAGCAGCTAAAAAAACTATTTATCATCATGTTATTTTTGGAGGCAAAAAAAATAAAATGAAAGAAAAAACAGAGTTTCTAAAAAAAGAATACAAACAGCTAAAAGAAAACGGAGAAACATGGACAATAAGGAGTCTTTTAGGTCCTTCACAGCCCCATGTAAACGTAGAAGGAAAAGAATGTATAATGCTTGCTTCAAACAACTATCTAAACCTAGCCAATCATCCAAAACTTAAAAAAGCCGCCAGTCAGGCAATAGAAAAATATGGTGCCGGGGCCGGATCCGATTGGTCAATAGCAGGCAACATGGATGTACATCTCGAACTACATGACAAAATAGCGGAGTTTAAAAACACAGAAGCAGCCCTAACATATCAAACAGGATTTGCAGTAAACGCAGGTCTGATACCTCAATTAGCAGGAAAAGGAGACATATTAATTTCAGATGAATTAAACCATGGTAGCATAATAGATGGGGTTAGACTAACCAAAGCAGACAGAGCAATATATAAACACTCTGACATGGCTGAACTAGAAAAAATCCTAAAAGATGCATCAAAAAAAGATTACAGAAGAGCAATAATAATAACCGACGGTGTGTTCAGTATGGATGGAGACATAGCAAAAATGGATGAAATATACAAACTAGCAGATGAATACGGAGCAATGACCTATGTCGACGATGCACATGGAGAAGGAGTACTTGGAGATGGATACGGAATAGGAAAAGAATTTGATTTGGAAAAAGAACTTGATTTTCAGATGGGGACGTTCTCAAAAGCATTCGGAAGCTTTGGAGGACTTTTAGCCGGAAGTAAATACCTTAAAAAATTCGCTTTTAATACATCCAGAACATGGCTACTAAGCGCAGCATTTCCACCACACGTCGCAGCAGCTAACATGGCAGCATTAGAAATCGTGCAAAATGAACCAGAAAGAATAAAAAAACTCTGGGATAACACTAAATATTTCAAAAAAGAAATCGAAAGCCTTGGTTTCGATACCGGAAATTCTCAAACACCAATTATCCCC
>JAZKSQ010000055.1:0-9322 GCA_036625995.1 Thermoplasmatota archaeon
GGAATCAAAATATGTTGATAGAGTAGTGGTTTCTACTGAGGATGATGAAATAGCCGACATCTGTAAAAGTTATGGCGCTGAGGTGATAAAGAGACCGAGAGAGTTAGCTGAAGATGATGTGCCTGATTTGCCTGTTTTCCAGCACGTAATTAAAACAATAAAAGAAGATGAGGAAAATATTCCCGAGATTGTTTTAAATCTTAGGCCAACTTGCCCTCTAAGATCTGTTCAAGATATAGACAAAGCAATTTCAAAGTTAATCAATACAAATTGTGATTCAGTGAGAACAATAAAAACTGTTAAACATCACCCATATTGGATGGTGAAGCGAAAAGGAGATAAGATTGTTTCTTTTTTACCGGATATAGACCGGGAAAAATATTATCAAAGACAGCTCCTGCCAAAAGCATACACTATAAATGGAGGAGTAGATGTGATGAGATCACATAACATCTTTGAAAACAATACTCTCTATGGAAAAGATATTCGGTCTGTTTTAATGCCTGCTGAAAGATCTGTTGATATTGATACTGAATTAGATTTTTATATTGCTGAACAGTTGATGATAAAAAATGAAGGAAATAAAAATCGCAGATAAAAAAATTGGGAAAAATAATCCTTGCTTTGTTATCGCTGAAGCTGGCGTTAATCATAATGGTAAACTAAAATTAGCTAAAAAATTGGTTGATGCAGCGGTTGATGCAGGTGCTGATGCAGTGAAGTTTCAAACATTTAAAGCTGAAGAATTACAATTTAAAGGAACGGATAAACCAAAATATCAACAAGAAAATACTGAGAAAAATGTTGATTATTTTGATTTACTTAAAAGTTTGGAGTCAAATTATAAGGATCAGGTTAAAATTGCACGGTATTGTAAGAAGAAAGGCATTATTTTTTTATCAACACCTTATGAGAGAGATTCTGTAGATTTTCTTGATAAAAAAATAAATGTTCCTGCTTTTAAATTAGCATCTATTGAACTTACGAATCACAGATTTATCAAATATATTGCTCACACAGGAAAACCCATAATATTGTCCACAGGACTTGGCAATATGGCTAATGTGGAAAAAGTAGTTAAAATTGCCCGTAGAGATGGATTCGCGAATAGATTAATATTGCTTCAATGTACTTCCGATTACCCTACAAAACCTAGTGAAATAAATCTAAAGGTGCTTAACACATTTCAAGAGAAATATCCAGATATTCTATTTGGCTTCAGTGATCATACCCCTAATGATGTTGCTAGCATTGGTGCTGTTTCACTTGGCGCTGTTATTGTGGAAAAACATTTTACTTTAGATCGGAATTTAAAAGGACCAGATCATTCCTCATCACTTGAGCCTAAAGAATTAAAAGAATGGATTAACCATATAAGAATCATTGAAAAATCACTTGGTAGTGAACAGAAGTTTTTGACATGTTCTGAAAAAGGAAACTTATCGATGAAAAAATATTTGGTGATTGGTGGAAAGCACAAAAAAGGCGAAATGATTAAAGATGAAATGTTAACTGAGAAAAGAACTGGTAGGGGAATACTGCCAATGGAAGAAAATCTTGAAAAGATTATTGGTAAAAAATTAAAAATGGATATCGGGCAAGAAAGTATTTTAACATGGGATATGATTGAATGAATTCTATTATTAGAATTATCCTTACGCTTAGTTTTGAAGAGGAGTTTTTTTTATAATGAAAAATGCGGTAATTGGTGTAGTACATCCATTTTCGATAAACTATTTTGATGAGTATTTATCGTCGTTAAATAAGCAAAGTTATGAAAATTTTAAACTATTTATATTTGGAGATAGAATAAAATATCAAGATATCAAAAATTTATTTGATAAACATAATAAAATAGATGTTGAATTCAATGAGCTAAATAACAATCTCTCAATTTCCAAGGGTAGACAGGTTGCATTGAGTTATGTAAAAGAAAAACAATTTGAAAATTGTATTTTTACTGATACCGATGATTTATATCATAAAGATTACGTAAAATTTATGGTTTCTTCTCTTTCGGAAGAAAATAATAATATTGTATTTTCTGATATATCATTACTTTTTCCCGGTAAAAAGAAAGTTAATAATTACTTTAAGAAATGTGGTGTACCAAACAAGGTTAACTTAGATTTTCTTTTTGAAAAAAATTGTATTGGATTAGGACATAGTGGCATTAAAATAAATTTATACGATGAAGATATTGTGTTTCCAGATGATATTGTGGTTGTTGACTGGTGGCTATTCTCTGTTCTTATGGAAAGAAACAATTGTACTGCTTCATTCATAGATAAATCTTTAATATATTATCGACAATACGAAGAAAATACAGCAGGTTTTTTAAATTTAGATGAAAAAAAAATATTACAGGGATTAAAAGTTAAAATGGTGCATTATAAATCCCTGATAAAATTTAATGATAAATATGAAAAGTATTATGATATCTTTAACCAATTCATTGTCAAAATTAATGATGATGAAGAATTTAGAAAAAAATATGTAAAACATATTCGCTCCCAATTTAAAGATAAATTGTATTTATGGTGGGAGTTTGCAAAGCCAGTAACAAACATCAAAGATTAATATATAATAATGGAGTGATTTGATTATATGACGTCCCGGATAGGGTTCATTACAATTGGGCATCAGGATTATGTAAATAAATCTGCGGAAGATAAATCCAATGAAGCGGTTGGTAGATTAAAAGAAAAGGGCATAGATGTCATCTATGAATCAAAAATAGTTACTGATCGAAAAAATGCAATAAAAACTGCTAGAAATCTGATTAAAAAGGATGTACAAGCAGTTATTGTATTTCTTGGCACTTGGATGGAATGCCCCGTAGCTATGGCTGCAATTAGAGAATTTGAGCATTTGCCATTTGCTCTTTGGGGATTTCAAATGTTTGAAAAAAATGGGCGCTTGGAAAGTACAGGTTCTTTTGTTTCATTTGCTATGTTTAAAGGTTCTTTAACGAGAATGAATTATAATTTTAAATCATTGCTTGGTTCTCCCGAAGAAAATGATATTATAAATCAGGCAGTGATTTTTTGTAAAGCGGCTTCTACCAAGGAAAAACTTAAAAGAACAGTAATCGGGTTAGTAGGTTATACCTCAATGGGTATTTATCCTGGAACTTTTGATCATGTAATGCTAAGAAAGAAAATTGGTCCTGAGATAGATCACCTTGACACTTATACATTGATTAATCGTTTGGAAAAAATTCCAGATAATGAGACTGAAGAGATAATAAATTATTTACGCAAAACTACCAAAATAAATGATGATGTTTCTAAGAACGATTTGCTTACGGTTTCTAAAATGTATTTAGCTATGAAAAAACTAAGCCAAGAGAGGGATTTTGATGCAATTAATATTAAATGCCAATATGAATTATCCAAGGAATATGGTATGGTGGCATGTGTCCCGCTCTCAATATTATCAGAAAATGGAATAGTTTCCTCCTGTGAAGGAGATATTCCAAATACGGTTTCAATGGTAATTCTTAACTATTTATCTGGAAAAATTACCGGATACGGGGATATTATAAACATTAATGATGATGGCACCATTAAACTTTCACCCTGTGGCTTTATACCTTTTAGTTTAGGCGTCCCAGGTCAACAAAAAATAAGAAAATTTATGCCGGGTGTTGGTTTCAGTGGAATTCAGAATGCTTTCGTATTTAAGCCGGGGAAAGTCACTTTATTACGATTAGTTGAGGATTGTTGTGATTATCATCTTGTTTATTTAATTGGCAAGGGGAAAAAAACTAAGTTAAGACAAGGCTACATGCCTGCACTAGATATTGAAATCGATGGAAGTATAAAAAAAATGGTCGATAATTTTGCAGGACAACATTATGCAATCTGTTATGGGGATTTATCAAAAGAATTGGAACAATTGGCAATATTGCTAAATATTGACATTATTAAAATCTGAATTAAAGATATTCGAAAAATTAAGAAAATTGAGAGAGAAATCTAACGAAATATTAGGTGATAAAATGGATCAATTTAATTTTGAACCGTCTAAATACGTTCCCTTTCGAGACACAAAAGTATTAGACCAAATTCGAAACATTTCTAAAGATAAAATAGAAAACCATGAGAATCCTGATTTTAACATTCAGGTTGTTCCAGATGATAGTATTGAAATTATCTTATGTACAGATATGTTTCAGAGGATAAAACAATCTGATGAACAAGATGAAAAAGTTGTCATGATTGTACCCAATCCTAATCCAGTTTATGAAAAAGTTGCTTTTTTACTGAACAAATATGAAATAGACTGTCGCAATCTCTACATATTTATGATGGACGAATGGGCCAATCAGGACGGTAACGTAGCACCAGAATCATACCCTCAGAGTTTTATGAATTCGTTCAAACAATTGTTTTACCAAAAACTAAATCCAAAGTTAAGACCTCCAGAAAAACAAATCATCGGTCCAACCACAGACAATATAAATGAATACAGTAACCTGATTTCAGACATGGGTGGAGCAGATATTTGTTATAGTGGTCCGGGATGGACCGGGCATTTAGCATTTATTGAGCCTGATGCTCCAGAGTTTAAAAGTTCAATTGGAGAATTTAAAAAAATGGGATCTCGTATTGTAACTTTGAGTCCGTTTACCATAGCTCAAAATTCATTACATGGTATTTTCGGAGCAAGTGGAGATATTGCAAATGTTCCACCAAAAGCTGCAACTATTGGTCCAAAAGATGTATTATGTGCAAAACACAGAATTGATTTTCACTCATTTACAACTGCGGGTAGTTTTGTCTCTTGGCAGAGAATGATATCTCGACTTGCGTTACATGGGCCTGTAACTCCAGAGATACCCGCCTCTATCCTGCAAACTGTTAAAACAGATGTTTTTGTTTCAGAATCAATTGCAGCCAACATTAAACCGAAATGGGATTTTCACTATTAGAAAATAAGGTAGTAAAAATGGTAAATTTATTATTAAAAAATGCTCATATTCTTACCCCTTTCAAAAGTATTGATGAAGGTTTTGTTGTAGTAAAAAATAAAAAAATTAATTTTATTGGGAAAAAAAGTGAATACGTTGAATATTCTGATGAAAAAAATATGCAAGAAATTGATCTTCACGGCAAATATCTAATACCAGGTTTTTTTGATATTCACAATCACGGAGCAGCAGGATTTATTTATGATGAAATTGAGAATGTTAACCAGTTCGAAAAAATCTGCAAGATGTTGACGTCCGAAGGAATAACAACTTTTTTACCTACTTTACTACCAATATCCAAAAAAGAGTCTTTATCAGAATTTTTGAAAAGATTAAAAAACATTTCAACTATTATTGATGAAAAAACTCATGGGGCAAATCCTTTCGGTTTGAACCTTGAATTATTTTTAAGACCAGGATATGGAGCCATCACTTCAAATAAAATTAAGCCAACTATAGAAAACTGGAATTTAATTAAAAAACAAACTTCAGATAAAGTAAAAATAGTAACCATTGCACCATGCTGGGAGAATGCACTGGAATTAATTCAGAAATTAAAAATGGATAACGTAATTCCCAGTATTGGTCATACAATTGCAAGTGAAAAACAATTAGACAAAGCAATAAGATATGGGTCCAAATTAATTACTCATTTGTTTAATGGAACAATTCAACCTGAACAAAAACAAAAAGGTGTTATAACACCGGGTGTGAATGAATATCTCTTAACTCGCAATGATATCATGGCTGAAATTATTGCCGATAAAGAAGGGATTCACGTTCATCCAACAATGTTGAAAATTGCAATTAGATGTTTAGGTATTGATAATATCATATCTATAACTGACTCATTACAGACAAGAGGAACTAAAATTAATAAATTTAAGCTGAATGGAGAAACCGTCTTAAGAAAAAATGATGTTAACTATGATTCAAAAGGAAATTTATGCGGCTCTGCCCTCCAACTGAACAAAGCAGTTCGCAACTTGACTATACATACTAAGATAGAACTTAAAGATGCCGTAAAAACAGCAACAGTTAACCCAGCTAAATTACTTAATGTATTCCGCAAAAAAGGAAGTATCGAAGTTGGTAAAGATGCTGATTTAACAGTGATAGATGAAGAATTCAATGTGTTTCTAACATTGGTTGAAGGGAAAATTCAATTCAAACGAAAAATATAAATGAATATAAGGATGAAAAAATGAATGAAAGATTTAAAGGGTGGAATCAGCCAAAATTTGATTCAGAAAATATGACCAAATGGAATTGGATGTGCCAATATCATGAAAACTTAGAATTAGATATCTATGTTGATATTGGTGCATTTACGTATATCAATGCTAAATATGGAGTTAAAATAGAAAAAAATGTTCAAATAGGATCACATTGTTCAATTTATAGTCTTTCAACTATTGATGATAAAAAAGGAAAAATCATTATTAAAGAAAATGCTCGTATTGGAACGCATAGTACTATTATGCCCGGTGTTACAATAGGAAAAAATGCTCTTATTGGAGCGTATAGTTTTGTGAATAAAAACATTCCAGATGATACTATTGCCTTTGGTGTACCAGTAAAAATAAAGAATAAGAAGTAATATTTGATAATCTGTATACAATTACTTTTTAAAGGAATAATTAATGTGGATTCCATATGGATTTCAAGATACCGTTGTTTAAAACATATTGGGACCAAGAAGATATTGACGCTATTTCCAAAGTGATCAGACGAGGGACCTATTGGGCAACCGGTCCTGAAATACAAGAATTCGAACAAAAAATGGCAGATTTTGTTAAAAGAGAATATTGTGTAAGTTTTAATTCTGGTACCTCAGCACTTCATACCGTACTTCTTGCGTATAATATAACATCTGGTGAAGTTATCGTTCCATCATTTACCTTTATTTCCACAGCAAACGCAGTCTTATTAGCAGGTGCAACACCAGTTTTTGCAGAAACAGAATATCAAACGTATGGTTTAGATATAGAAAGTGTTAAACAAAAAATTACAAACAAAACAAATGCAATCATACCACTTCACTATGGGGGTCTTCCATCAAGAGACATTAATAAATTAAAAGAATTAGCAGATGAAAACGATCTCTTACTTATTGAAGATGCTGCTGAATCACTTGGATCAAAAATTGATAATCAAATGACTGGAAGTGTTGGTGATGCAGCTATGTTTAGTTTTTGTCAAAACAAGGTTATTACAACGGGTGAAGGAGGAATGATAGTTACTGATTCTAAAGACGTTTATGAAAAAATGAAACTGATACGATCACATGGAAGAGTTGAATCAACAGACACTGATTATTTTTCAACGACAGAAGAAATGGACTACATTGATATCGGATATAATTTTCGAATGCCTACTATGAATGCAGCACTTGGAGTTTCACAACTAAAAAAAATAAATAAAATAATAGATCTTAGAAGAGAAAAAGCATTTTATTATCATGAAAAACTAAAGGATATCGATGAAATCATTTTGCCAAAGGAATTAAAAAATCAAAGACATGTTTATCAAATGTACACCATTCAACTCAAAAATAAAAAAACAAGAGATAACCTTCAAAAACATTTAACAAAAAAAGGCGTTATGACCAAAGTCTATTTTTATCCAATACATCTAAAAACTTATTACAAAAACAAATTTGGATACAAAAAAGGAGATCTTTCAAAAACAGAACAATTATCAGAAAAAGTTTTAACATTACCGATGTATGCATCAATGCCAAAAAAAGAAATAAACTATGTTACAGATTCAATTAAAAAATTTTTTAAAGAAGGTTAAAACAACTATGGATATAAAAAAACTTACTGTGAATCAAAATCAAACTATCAAAAATACCATGAAAACAATCGACCAGAACAGTTTAGGACTTTCTTTTATCGTCGATGATCAAAATAAACTAGTTGGGGTAGCAACTGATGGCGACATAAGAAGAGCTGTTTTAAAAGGATTGAATCTTAAAGAAAAAATAAAAAAAATAATGACAAAAAATCCTGTTACGGTAAAAAAAGGTTGGACAGAAGAAAAAATAAAACATCTATTAAAACAGAAGGATGTAAAAAGAAAAACTCCTACACATGGAACCATAAAAATACCAGTCGTAAATAAAAAAAATGAGATTATAGATCTTATATTTGCATCAAAAAACCAAATAGAAACATTTTCAAAAAATAAAAACACTCAAAATAACAAAACTCACGCAATAAACAACATATTAATTGTGGGCGGAGCAGGCTATCTTGGATCCATTCTAAGCCGAAAACTCTTAGAAAAAAATTATCATGTACGAGTGCTCGACAATCTAACCTACGGAGATCATGGAATCAAAGAACTATACGACCATCCTCGCTTTGAATTCATTAAAGGAGATATGCGAAACATACAAACACTTGTAGAAGCAGTAAAAAACATAGATTCCGTAATCCATCTCGCAGCCCTTGTAGGCGATCCAGCTTCAGCAATAAACCCCGAAGAAACCATACAAATAAATTATCTTGCAACAAAAACACTAGCAGAAGTATGTAAATATAGCCAGATTAACCGGTTTATCTTTGCATCAACCTGCAGCGTATATGGAGCAAGCCCGACTCCTGAAACAAAAATAGAAGAAAACTCACAGTTAAATCCTGTATCGCTCTATGCAGAAATGAAATTGAAATCTGAAGAAGCCCTTTTTGAAATATCTGATGAAAATTTTAAACCAACAATACTACGAATGGCAACACTCTACGGTCTCTCACCACGAATGCGATTTGATCTTGTTGTAAACATTCTAAGTATAAAAGCGCTGAAGGAAAAAGAGTTTACAATTTTCGGCGGAAAACAATGGCGACCACTCCTTCACATAAAAGATGCAGCGGATGCATACATAGAATGTTTAGAAAACCCGTTGAGTACATCTGGAAAACAAATCTTTAATGTTGGATCAAACCATGAGAATTACCAGATTATTGATGTTGGAAAGACGGTTAAAGAAATCATGCCGCAAGCTGAAATGAAAATAGACAAGCAAAATGTTGATGAACGAAACTATAATGTTTCATTTGATAAAATACACAAAACATTAGACTATACTACCATGTTCTCAATTGATGATGGCATTAAAGAAATCAAAAAAGCAGTAATGGATGAAAACAAGTTTACTGATTATCCAAACCAAGTGTATAACAACTATAGTTTTCTAAAAAACAATAGCAATCATTAACCTTTTTAATGAAAAAAAACCCGTCCACCAGCCATCCTTCATAATTATCAACCCTGGCAGATAGCAACCTTCTTTCATATATCAAACATAGCAGCCGCCTTCATCAACCTAACAGAAGAAAAAAC
>JAZKSQ010000056.1:0-9217 GCA_036625995.1 Thermoplasmatota archaeon
AAGATCAAGATGATAAAGTATCTTCCTATCTTTCTTATCGATTTTAACCATAGATACACATATGAAACATTTTTCTCTTTTTTAGTATTTACCATAAAATCTTATAGTATTTTTAAATGGTTAAATATTTAAGTGTTTCATAGATTTAAAAATGTTGATTAAGGATGGAGATGCATACTGCGGATGATAAAAATGTTTTGTTGTTATCTATGCCTTTTGCAGGAACCGGTATTCCATCTGTTCAACTTTCTCTTTTGAAAAACTATTTAGAACAATATAACATAGATGTAGAGACTAAACATCTGTATCTTAAAGCTGCTGAAATATATGGTTTAAAAAACTATAATTTTTTGATAAATGATTCCTATGCAGCACAAGCTGTTTTTTCGAAATATGTTTTCCCCAGCTTATGGAAAGAAAAAAAAGATGAAATTGAAGATTTTTTATTAGAAAAAGAACAGGACTCTGAAAAATTTGCTTTTGAAAGCTTTTTAGAGAAATCTGAAAAGTTTTACAACTGGGTTTGGAAAAATCACAGTTGGGATAAATATAGTTTAGTAGGTTTTACTTTGAATTACGGTCAGTTTCTTCCATCTCTGGCTTTGGCAAAAAAGATCAAAGAAGAATATACAGATATAAAAATTGTTTTAGGTGGAAGCAGAACTTCTGGAAGGCGGGGTGTAAAAACTCTCAAATTGTTTGATTTTATTGACTATGTTGCCTCTGGAGAGGGTGAAAAAACTCTAAAAGAGTTAGTTCAAAAACAAGATAATATTTCTAATATTCCCGGTTTGATTTATAGAAAAAACGATGAGATAAAATGGAATAAAAGCCAAGAAAAGGTTGATCTTGATAGTTTACCTTTTTTGGATTTCGATTCTTTTTTTAGACAGCTAAATAATTGTTCCGGAGACGTAAAAGAGTATTTCCAGTTTTATGGGCGCCTTCCGGTAGAGGTTTCCCGTGGATGCTGGTGGAATCGTTGTACTTTTTGTAATCTAAACATGTTACACAAAGGATATCGTGAGAAAAGCAGTATCCGTTTGGTTGAAGAGATAGATTTTTTGTCTAATAAGTATAATATGTTGTCTTTTCAGCTACTGGGTAGTGTTTTACCTAAATGTTTCCGTGAATTTGCCCCACAAATAAAAGATTTGGATAAAGATTTTAGTTTTTTTGCCGAGGCGCGTGCTGGATGGCTCAAAAAAGAGGATTACCGGGTTCTTAAACAGGCGGGTTTCCATGACCTGCAGACAGGTATAGAAAGCTTTAGCAGCAGCTATCTCAAGAAGATGAATAAAGGCGTTCGAGTTATAGATAATGTTGCTGCGTTGAAGTTTTGCCGTGAGATAGGGATAAACAATAGGTATAACCTAGTGGTGGGTTATCCCAATGAGGACGAAAATGATTTTTTAGAAACCAAACGGAACATTAGTTTTTTTAAACATTTTATTAATCCGCCGCGTATCAGCCGTCTTGTAATAGGTTTTGGTTGCCCTATTTTTAACAGCCCTCAAAGTTTTGAAGTAGACAAACTTGTTCCTTCTAAAGTTGATTGTTTGATGTTTCCAAAAAAGATACTGGATGAAGGCATAAGTTTTTACTATGAGTTCCAACCAAAAGAGAGTGTAAATAACAACTGGAAAAAAATGGTAGATAATTGGAAAAAAGAAAGAAAAGATTTTAAACAGAATGCCATTGAGAAAAACTCTGTTTTTGATAAAAAAGTTTTCTTTTTTGTAGATGGCGGTAGTTTTATCAGGGTTTATGATAAACGAAAAGGGCAGCTCCGTGTTTTTATACTAGATGAGTTTGAAAGACAGGTTTTTCTATCCTGCCAAGACGTAGTTTCTTTTGAACATCTGCAGGAAAAGTTTTCAGATGTACCCGATTTTAAACTCGCTGGAGTATTACGGACTTTTGAGAAAACAGGTATTGTTTTCTCTGAGAATAATCATTTTCTGAGTCTCCCTCTCAGTTTTACTATGAAGAAATCCGAAAGTATCAAGAAGAGAGACTTAGAAACTATAACAGCTTAAAAAAAAGTTCTTTACTGTTTTTAAGGAAAAAAACAAGAAAACTAGTGTTTTTCCACAAAACAGTAAAAAAAAAACTTGTTTTTCGAATTTTGTAGAAAACTCAGATTGCGGGGTTTTATGTTTAAATTAATTGTTTTAACATTTGAGGCTAGAAAAGAAAATGATACAAAAAAGTTTCCTATTTGGAAACCTTGGAAAGAAAGATATCTGCATACGTAGCTGGTTATACAGCTGCGAAAAAGGTATTAATAATCTCACCGCCCTCTCTCTGACAACATGGGGGCTGATAAAATGACCAAAGGATTACAAAACATAGACTCTTCCATAAACCCAACTCTATCCAGAGGAATGACTCCTACTGAAAAATTGAAGGAAGAATCTATATCTAACTTTGATCAGCCTCAAAAAACCAGGATGCTTTTAAATGAAGCTTCAAGAGATCTCCATCCTTACCATTATTTAAGTATGGTTGAACCTCATCTTTCTTCAAAACTTATATCCGACGAGAGTTTATCCAAAATTAAGAAGCTTGGTAGACATTTTCAAGATAATATAACAAGTTTTTTAATTTTTGAAACACGTCTTAAATCAGACGAAGCGAAATCTGACTATTGTTTTGCTGTTTCTTCTAGAAATGGAGAACGAGAAAAACTTTTAAATCTTTTAAACAATGGCCATTTGCCTGATGCCTTCTTAGAAAAAGATGAATGGAAACAATTGAATAATTTTGTTAAATCCTGGGCACATCCAAAATCCCTTTTATATAACAACGTTCTGGGACTTTGGTTTGAGTTTGACACTGCAAGTTCAATTCCTAGAGCACCTAAACCAAGTATCTTCATTCAACCAAAATCAAATTATAATATCACTGGAGACATCCATTGTCAACATAAATGGATTACTAAAAAAGCACTACCATTATTACTAGGACGGTCATTACCACACACAGTAGAAGAAAATATTTTAGATTGCATTAAAAAATTGCCACTAAACTCATCTTTATTTCAGATTGGAACAATGTTATCGCGGGAAGATAATGATATAAGACTTGTTATAAAAGGGATAAAGCCGGATGAAATAATTTCCTATTTGAATTCTGTCGGGTGGACTGACGACAACAAAAACAGATTATCAAAGCTTTTAGATGAAATTAAAGATATAGTCAGTAGAATCGTTCTCCATATTAGTGTTGGAGAAAAAGTAAATCCAAAGGTAGGAATCGAATGCTCTTTCGATTCAAATAAGTATCATAAAGAGCAGGGCTGGGTAAGATTTTTAGATTACCTCTCAGAAAAAGATTTATGCAATAAAGAAAAATATTCATCATTATTAAAATATTCAGGTATATACCCCAAAGATCATGATGAAGATTTTAATTCTAATAAATGCATACCTTCTGTAATGATTTCTCAGGAAAATTATTCAAAAAGATCATTGATAAGATATATAAGCCACATAAAACTGATATATCGGCCCAATAATAATGAAATTAAAGCAAAAGCCTATCCTGCAGTTAGACTATTTGGATATCCAAATGACTCAAAAGTTAAGGATTCAAGATTATTGAAATAATAAAAAAAATGTTTTCCTCTTGTTTACTTTAGGTTAATTAAGTATCTTTAAAAACATTTATAGATTTTGAAATTTAGGTATATAAAGTATGAAAGTTGCCACACTCGGACATTTGAATTATAAGAATAATTTAAAAGAGATACCCAAGGGCTATATATACAATAACCTAATCATTTCACCAGAGATTGACTTTAATGGAATAAAAGGCCATATACTCGGTTTGAAGCTTTCTGCGAAGCAAATCATAGAAGAACCTTTAGAGGAGGTTAGACAAAGAATTTTAAATGCCTCAATTTTAGCTCAAAATGAACTAAATATTGAGATAATTCAATTAGGTGCTCTTACTACATCAGTAACCAGTGCTGGAAAATGGCTAACAAAACAAAAAGAATATAAAGGTTATGTAAATCATGGCGACAGCTATACTGCGGCGATAACTTGTCAAACAGTCGAAAAGGTTTTAAGACTGCTTGGAAAGGAGAAATCAAACTTATCCCTTTCTATAGTAGGAGCATATGGTGTTATAGGTGAAGCAGTATCAAAATTACTTGTACCAAAATTTAAGCATTCAATTTTGATTGGTCGAAGAAAAAATAAGCTAGAAGAACTTGCAAAAAAAATAGATGGAAATTTTGATACAACGGTAAATTTAGAGACTAAAAAAGCAGATGTTGTGGTAACGGCAACTAGTCATCCCACAGCGTTATTAAGTTCCCATAATTTGAAAAAAAATGCAATAGTAATAGATGTTTCTCAACCACCAAATCTTTCAAGAGATGTATGTCAAAAAAGACCAGATGTTTTAAGAGTTGACGGCGGATATGTTGATTTTCCTACTAAACAAAAGATGCCAATCCCAAGTGTCCCTCCCGGGAAACTTTTTTCTTGTATTGTTGAAGTAATAATGCAGGCAGCTGAAAAACATCGAAAAAACCACGTAGGTTCAATAGACTTAGATTATCTTAAAAAAACGGAGGAATGGGGAAAAAAATACGATTACAGGTTAAAAGAATTGACTAACTTTGGTGAAAAATTGAATATATAATTTGAAAGGGAAAATATGAAAAATAATAATATAGGAATTATTGGCGGAGGTTTATCTGGCCTCATCGCAGCATATAATTTGTATAGAAAACTTGGTAATGATATCAATTTAACAATTATTGAAAAAAATGATCGGATTGGAGGAAGAATTTTTACAAAGAATTTTAATAGTTGTCCTATGGAAATAGGAGCAATGTTTTATATTAATGGTGGCAAAATACAATATCTTTTAAAATCTCTAAATTTAGAACAGAGTATACTTTTAGATAAAGAGAAATTTATTTCGATTTACCACAATCAAAAATTATTTGGAATAGATGATTTTTTTTCATCGGTATTAACAAAAGGTGAGAAAGAAGAAATCAGAGAATTAAAGAAATACGTAAAAAATTTAGATTTTAAGCGATCTTATAAGTCATGCAACTTTAAAAATTGGTATAATAGAAATATAGGAAAACGTCTAGAGGCTTTTTGGAAACGAATGTTGATGTCGCTAGGCGTCAGAGATTTAAAAAGCATCAATACTCATTTTGCTTTAACTTTGATATATGTATTAATTTCAGGACAAAATTATATTTATAAGAGAGGACTACAATGCTTGGTTAAAGAGCTTTCTAAAAAAATCTCATCATTTGGAGGTAAAATTAATACAGGCGCAAAATGTGTATCAATCAAGAAAGAAAATAAAAAATTTAAATTAATAATACAAACGAAGGATGGAAAAGAGAAAACAATAATATTCGATAAATTAATTTCAGCGATTAAACCCAAGGATTTATCTGAAATATATGATGAGGATAATAACTTCATAAAAAATATAAACAAAATAGATGGACATCCTTTAGGTGTATATGCCATACAGACAGACAAAAAATTATGGAAAAAGACCTGGGGTCTTGTTATTCCCAAGGAAAAATGTCCTTTATACATACTTTTAGATTGGAAAAATATTACTAAAACGAAAAAAGAAACTCCATTTCTGGCAATAGGGTCTGCTTCAGCCACTAAAGAAGAAATTATAGATAATTTGCAAACTCTTTTTCCGGATTATAATTCAAAATTCAAAATAATTTACGAAAAAAGATGGTCCGTTGGGCTCCATCAACCTAATGGAGATTTCTACGATATTAGAAATGAAATAATCAAAAATCTACCCAGTAATTTTTGTCTCGCTGGCGACTGGATGGTATTACCTTCAATAGAGGGAGCAGTAATCTCTGGTAAAAGATCTGTAAAATCTATTATAGAATAACCATTATTTTCCAAAAACTATAGTGTTAAATGACATATTCGAATAATCAATATCGGTTTTGGGTGAATAAGATCCTTCTCCAGCGCAATAAAACATTAAAAAAGGAGTTTCATCAAAGTAATCTAGCAGTTCATTTCTTACAATATTCACTTTATAACCCAATGTCTGGAGAATAGTCATACAAGTTGAGCATAATGCAAATTGTGGTTTTATATCACAAAAGGAATTTAGATTTTCTTTTATTCCTCCGACAATATCTTTACCACTGACAGTCAAAATTGAAGCATCTCCACCATCTACTTTACAAGATGACATAATAGAATTCTTTAAAATGTAAGGCATTACGGTTGGAACCTCCCTCCCATGTCTTTTTAAGGACAAGGGATAAGGGGCTGATTCATAATTTATTCTCCTAATGATATTCTTCTCAAATTACTATTTTCATCATGTTGATATCGTGCGATTGCGATAGCTAATCGCAATAGCAGGATCAGATACACATTTGTCTTTACAGCATACCATCCTTTAACTTTAATGTTTTCAAGACCCAGCTGTTTCAACACATTATTTGCGTTTTCAACAGAGGCTCGTTTCCGGAAGATTTTCTTCAATTCTTTGAGATTGAAGGTAACCTTTGGTGTTCGTTCTTTCACTAGTTGTTGTACTCGATATTTGATAGGTAATGGTTGATGTGTATTCCGAGGGTTATAAGTGACAATAGGCAGAATTTTTTTATCTATCATCTGTTGTTGAAAGGGTGATGTAGTCGAACCAGGCATCAGCAAGAAACACATGTGGTTTCTTCACGGAAAAAGCTTCACGTGTCACTTGGATGCAATCCTTTTTCCTTGCTTGTTTCCGTTGTATGAACCGAGCAGCTATTGGGAGTTCGGTATCCACATCTACAACTAGTAGTAATCCATACCCAAAATAGTATTCCTCTTTGGTTGCATCATAGTTCCATGTGGCATCTGGGTCGTCATGAAACGGTGTTTCAATGCTGGTGGTATCTGCTGCTTGACGAGTTCCATATAATCCTAGTTTGTTTACATATTGTACTAAATCTTTGAATACTTGCTCTGCAACAGAGGCCAGTTGATGCCAAAACCGGTTAAGCGTTGAGTAACTTATCGGTTGATCGAGATCAAGAAACAGTTGTGCAACAGATGTTTTTAGGCATCTGCTGATGCCTCTTATGGTTTGTTTCCCTTCAGCAAGACCATACAAAAAAGCTTGCAGTTTCTCATCAGGTTTATATATGTATGGTCGTCCCCGATTTGTGGTTTTGAGTTTCTCAAAAACAGAGTTAATGGTGGAAAGATCAAGTTCTTGGAGTATGCTGCTGCCTTCATTTTCCAAAATATCTAATAGCTCTTGCACTATAGGTTTCTTTAGCAAGAGCTGTATTTGCTCTGGTGAGTGCATCCCTATTTTTCACCAAAAAAATGGATGCACTCTTTCATTTTAATATTCTATCCGCTGGAATTATGAATCACCCCCGACAAGGGATAATATAAAATTTTATTTAACATAGTCTTTTCATCCAAAAAACCATCTGGCCAATTTAAAATCCTCTTCAATTCTGGAACTGCAGGTCTATTATTAATTTCATGAATAATGTGACCATTTTTACTTAATTTTGTTAGTCTCAAATCGATATCTGTTTTTTTCATACCATGAGTTGAATTAACACTAAGATTTAAATTTGTGGAAACCCCCATACTCACTATTGAATTTGTCAAGATTTTATTTTCAAAAAATTGATAATGATTAATTCCTTTATAATCATCAAAGGACGTCCCGAGTATCATTTTATAAGACGATAATTTTTTTACGATCTTTTCAAAAATTTCGTCTTCTCGAGCAACACCTTTTTGGAATAAATATTGAGACATCCCAAAAGCTAATGTTATAAACTTACTCATAAATCCAGAATCGATGTATTTTTTATAACCTTGACCTGGTACAGCCATAAGCTCCGGTCCGGCCACCAAACTCAGAAGAAAATTATTTTTGTAATTACTTTTTTCCAATTTATCATTTATCATTTCTACACAATTTTTTGCTGCTTTTTGTGGATTTCTCTTTGTATTTTTACCATAACCAATGGATATGTCCATATTTGTGTATGAAACTGCCAATGCACTAGCCCCTCGTGTATAACAACCATAATTGTTTATAAAACCGACAACTGTCCCCCCAATTAGAGGTGTCCCCTCTGGTATTACATCCCATACTCCATCGAGGAATTCTTGAAACCCTCCATGATCTTTATAATGTATTGTAGAAAACAGGACGACAAAGCTTGGAGGCGTTTTCAAATTTTTAATTGTATCCCTGGCTACTTCTCGTCCTGCTTCTCGTGCATCCCATTTTCTTGTCATGCCGACAGCGGCATCAACATCTTCATCATCAAACATAATCTATACACAAAAAAAAAACCGATTTTTATGCGGTGATTAAATGCTTTTTTTCTTCTTCCTCCATAATTTTCAATATTTCACGTCGGGAGTTTTCCATCTCCACCTCTAACAGTCCTTTATTCGCTAAAGCCGGGATAACTGCTACCAAAGCATTATCAGTATCAGGAAAAACATAAAACAAAACCTCGTAATCCTGCAACCGGAACTCCATCTCCTGCAAACCAGTCTGAGAATACTCACGAATTACATCAAACACGTCATCCATAGCTCTATGGATTATATCCCATACATCATGAACCTCTTCCTTGAAACCTTCAGTACCCAAGGTAGGTGTAACACTTATCATGTTCTGACGTGCTACCATACAAGCCAATATATCATCTAGACGTAACAAATCATCTAGCACATGGGCTATAGGGTCTTCTTTCATCCCATTCCTCCTAAAAACAACTACTTTGTTGTTATATCCTAATCATGTTACTATTTAATAATTCTTTCCACTAAAACAGTACTTTCGGAAAGTGACCACAATAAACCTAAAAAAAGAGATTTATTTGAAAACACTGAAAATAATTTACTCCTTATAGAGCTTTAAAATTTGGTGAGAAAATTTTTATTTTCCGAACTACTGAAAACCGAAAAAAATCCTAATTTTTTGAGTTAGTTGATATAATGTATCAAATAAAATATTCTAAAAAAAGAGGAAAAAATTGGTTTTTTATTTTTTCTTCTTTTTACCATCTGTTAAAACCATAGCAGCAACTATCACCGCTATCACCACGATTATCGCTATCAACCAAACGTATTGTTGTATAAACGAAGTAGGCTGTTTTTCATGTGGATAGCTGTTTGCTCCAAATGGCATATGACCCGCTAGATTTGTTTCT
>JAZKSQ010000057.1:0-9122 GCA_036625995.1 Thermoplasmatota archaeon
ACCACGTAAGATACTTTGTTACTCATTAATCTTAAAAACTCTTCAACCAATGTTATTGTAAAAGTTAGCTTCAGCAAAACCATCTTTTTTAATTCCTTGTCCTGCTTTTCCACCTATCATAACTGTAAAAACATTTTTTTTCATAAAAAACTCCAATAAAATTTATAGACTTGCAGTCCATCCACCATCAATAACCAATGCATGACCAGTTACATAATCAGATGCCTTTGATGAAAGATAAATAATTGTACCGACAAGTTCTTCAGGATCAGCGTGCCTTGCCAAAGGAACATTATTTTTGATATTTTCTACAAATTCTTCATTTTTCAGATAATCCTCAGTCATATCTGTAGCAAAAACACCGGGACATACAGCGTTTACATTAACATTGTGTTGACCCCATTCAGCGGCTAATGTTTTAGTAAGTAAAATCACTCCGCCTTTACTAGAACTATATGGAACAGATCCAGCATACCCTTGTAAACCTGCTATACTACTTATATTGATTATCTTTCCATTTTTTTGTTTAATCATCTGTTTACCTATTTCTTTTGCACAATAAAACTGTCCGGCCAAATTTATATCCAAAACATTCTTCCAATCTTTTATAGAAAAATCTTCGGCTTTACCATTTTTTAGTATACCCGCATTGTTTACTAAAATATCGATCCTACCATATTTATCTAAAGTTTTATCAACCATTTTTTTTACTTCGTCCGGGTTGCTTACATCTGTTTTAACAGATAGAGTTTCGCCTTCTATATTTTTGATTTCATTGGCGGTATCTGAACAGTCCAATACATCAGACAGAACAACTTTAGCTCCTTTTGGGCTAAACCTACCGCTATAACTTTTCCTAAACCACGACTGGCTCCAGTGACAATTGCTACTTTATCTTTTAAATCAAATAAATCATCCATAATTATACTTACCTCAGCAAAATATTTTTCTAAAAAAAATAAAAAGATGTTTAGAGGGATTTATTTTAATTCTATTTTTTTAGAATTTTGCCATAAGCCATGGATGTTACACATAGCAAGAGCCAAAATCTTTCCAGGTTTACTAGTTTTAAAGGATGTAGTTACAGAATGGTGGGTATAAATTGTGCTTGTATCTGGCCCTTTTGTGGATGATCCATGGGAGTTAAACTCATAACGGCCAATGTGATATGGAAATTTTTCTCCATCTGGATGGAAATAAAGATCTATCCATCTTATATGATGCTCGGTCGTGTTAGGATGAGATACTTCCTTGCCAAGTCCTACATCTACATCAAACATTTCATCTTCATCGACTGTATCTGAGCATTCGATAACTGGTACATGTTTTTCTTTTTTCCAATCATCTGTTTGTATAAACTTTCCAATATCTTCTTTCATTTCTGTTTCCATAATTTTATTTCTACCTCCAAAAAATTTTTTTTTATTTTTCTAATTTTTCCAAACTTTTTTTGATAAAAGCTTGAAGATCTTTAGGGCTACGACTAGATACTAAATTATCGTCTATTACGACTTTTTTATCTAAAAAATTGGCTCCAGCGTTTTTAATATCCTGTATAATCGATTTCCAACCAGTTATATTTTTTCCATCTAGTACTTTTGCAGATATTAGAAGTTGAGGGGCATGACAAATCGCAAAAACAGGTTTATTTTTATTAAAAAAACCTTTTACAAAATCAACTGGTTTCTCATAGGCACGAAGTTTATCAGGGGAATAACCTCCTGGTATAAGCAAAGCATCAAAATCATCTACTTTTGCATCTTTTATGGATAAATCGATTTTAACTTCTGCTTTATTTCTTTTGCCTTGGACAATTTTTCCTTTTTTTAATCCAACATTTACAATCTTATGTCCTGACTTAATAAAAGCATTTTTCGGTTTAGTATATTCAGAATCTTCAAACCATTCATCTACTAACACGGCAACTTTTGACAAAAACTAAATGCCTCCTCTCATTTTTTCTCCCAATTATTTTTTTGATAAAGTTTTTTTTTATCTTACTATCATTACAGTTGAATTTGAATGATGAAGAACTTTTTCAGAAATACTGCCAATCAATATTCGATCGAGATTAGATTTTCCTTTGCTACCCATTATTATTAAATCGTTTTCATTGGCTTCCTTAATTATTTCTCGATCAGGATAGCCTTCAACTATTTTTGATTCAACTGTTACACCTATTTCTTTTGCTATCTTATTGATATTTTCAATTATTGAATCAGCTTCTTTTTTTAGAATCTCAGTAAAATCAGGATATACTTCACTTACCGATGCATGCGAAACCTGAGGTGTATTCAAAACATGGTAAGCCAATATGGGAATGTTTAGACTTTTACTTAGATGAGCTGCTTTTCTCGCAGCTTTTTTTGAAGCTTCAGAACCATCAGTAGGGAGAAGTATCCGATCAAAACCAATCTCTTCATCCATATTCCTTTACTCCAGATATGATATTATTTATGTTGAATAAGATAGTTAGAAAAATTGCTATTCACTATAAAATTTTGACTTAAAAACAGATAAAAAATAATTTAAAAACAATTAACAAAAACTTTTTTCTAAACTAAATTTTATTGTTACATATAATCATAGGAGGGAGGGGAGAGGTTGCAGAGCCCCTTATTAAAAAAAATTTTTTCAGGAATGGAGATAAAATAAGGATGGGACAAGCAAAAAGAAGAGTTTAATATATTTTTTTTCACCTCTACAACCCCAATATTTCATTTCTATTTGACATATAAAATCTTAACTAAAAAATAACTGAAATACAATTAAAATATAATTAAAAAAATCAAAAATAAGTTATTTAACAAATACTTATTCATAATGTAAGTAATGCTTTTTAAATAGAAGCATACATTACAATCATAATAATGAATAAAAAATTTACGAAAACTAACAAGATACGAAAAAGAAATGGATCAATAGCTCCTTTTGACAAAACAAAAATAAAAAAAGCGATAAAAAAAGCTTTAATTGCAACAGAAAACGATGTGAAATCAGCTGGAAATATAACAAAACAAGTCATTGAAGAAATAAATAATAAATATAGCAAAGATCAAAATCCTACCGTAGAAGATATTCAAGATATAGTTGAAAAAAAACTTATTGAAAATAACCTACCAAAGGTAGCTAAAGCATATATACTTTACAGAGAAAAACATTCGGAGAAAAGAGAAATAAAAAAAATTCTAGGCGTAAAAGATGATCTAAAATTAAATATAAATTCAATTGAAGTCTTAAAAAAACGTTATTTAGCAAAAAACCAAGATGGAGAAATAATTGAAAGTCCATCAGAAATGTTTAAAAGAGTAGCCGAAAAAGTAGCGGAAATAGATAAAAAATACCCAGAAATCAATGTAGATAAACTAGAAAAAAAGTTTTATAACTCAATGATTAAACTCGAGTTTCTACCTAACTCTCCAACACTTATGAATGCAGGTTTAAATCTTCCACAACAACTTTCGGCATGTTTTGTATTACCTGTCGAAGATTCCTTAGAAAGTATTTTTGAATCAATAAAAAACATGGCTTTAATACATAAATCTGGAGGAGGGACAGGTTTTTCTTTTTCTAAAATAAGGCCTAAAGGAGATATTGTAAGAACAACTAAAGGTATAGCATCAGGACCTATATCTTTTATGAAAGTATTCGACAAAACAACCAGTGTAATAAAGCAAGGTGGACGTAGACGGGGAGCCAATATGGGTGTATTAAAATTCACTCATCCTGATATATTAGATTTCATATATGCTAAAGATAAAGAAGGCAAATTTGAAAACTTTAACCTTTCAATATCAGTTACTGATGAGTTCATCGAAGCAGTAAAAAAAGATAAGGATATCTTTCTGGTTAACCCTAGAACCAAAGAAAAAACAAAGAAAGTTTCTGCAAAAAATCTTTTTGATCAAATAACTTATCAAGCCTGGAAAACTGGTGATCCAGGGATGATATTTCTAGATGAAATAAATCGAAATAATCCTACACCTAAGTTAGGAGATATTGAAACAACTAACCCCTGTGGAGAAGTTCCTCTTCTACCATATGAAAGCTGTAATCTTGGTTCAATAAATCTTGCCAGAATGACTGAAGAAGACGGAAAAATAGATTGGGAAAAACTCCGGAAAACAATTAGAACTGGAATTCATTTTTTAGATAACATTATAGATACAAATGAATATCCTCTGCCAGAAATAGAAAAAATCACGAAAGCCAACAGAAAAATAGGTTTAGGCGTGATGGGTTTTGCTGAACTTTTAATAAAATTAAACATACCCTATGATTCAAAGAAAGCTATTGACACCGCTGAAAGAGTAATGAAGTTTATTACGGAGGAGGCAAGAAAAAAATCTGAGGAACTTGGACAAATAAAAGGGTCTTTTCCAAATTTCGATGAAAGTATTTGGAGTGAAAGATATAAAACAATGCGAAATGCAACTGTTACAACTATAGCGCCTACGGGCACAATTAGTGTAATAGCTGGTTGCTCAAGTGGTATTGAACCTTTATTCGGTGTAGCTTTTATAAGAAATATTATGGAAGGAACAAAGTTTTTTGAAGTTAATGAATTGTTTAAAAAAGAGTCGGAAAAAAGAGGGATATACAGCAATAATCTGGTAAAGAAAATAGCAAAAAAAGGTTCGATACAAGACATTCAACATATACCTAATGATTTGAAAAAAATATTTTTGACTACAATGGATATAAAACCTGAAACACATTTAAGGATACAAGCTGCTTTTCAAAAATATACTGACAATGCAGTATCTAAAACTGTGAATCTTCCAACTGATACATCCCTTGAAAAAGTAAAGGAAATATATTTAATGGCTCATAAACTGAGATGTAAAGGCATTACAATTTATAGATATGGAAGTAAAAAAAATCAGGTACTTAGTACTGCAGATATCGATAAGGGAAGAGATTATATTAATGTAGAATCAGAATTTTCTGGGGGATGTCCAATCTCGGGTAAATGTGAAATGTAAAAAAAAATATTTTTTTAATTATTTGTTGAAAAAATTTTTAATTTTTTTAATGTCATAAGTATTGATGATGTCTTTTTTTTGAGCCCATCCTCTTCTAGCAACTGAAACACCTAGTTCATAATATCTTAGATTATCTTTCCTATGTGAATCTGTACCTATAGATATTTTTGCGCCTTTCTCTATAGCTTTTTTGACTTTCAAATCATCTAAATCTAAACGTTCTGGATAAGCGTTAATCTCTAAAGCAACATTGTTTTCTACAGCTTTATCAACTACTTTTTCAAAATCAAAATTCATAGTTTCTTTTTTAAATATTTTTCTACCGGTAGGATGTGAAAGTATATTGACCTGTTCGTTACTTATGGCTTTAACTATTCTATCAGTCATTTCTTTTTCTTTCATTCTAAAAGCTGAATGTATACTAGCAAGAACGACATCGACGAAATCAAGTAGTTCTTCTCCTACATCTAGGCTTCCGTCTTTCATTATATTTGCTTCGGCACCATGAAAAATATGTATGTCATCATGTTTGCTTTGAACCTTTTTAATTTCCTTTGCCTGTTTTTTAACTTTTTCTAAATCCATTCCACCAGCCACTTTGAGAGTTCCTACATGATCGGTTAAAGCTATATATTCATGTCCAAGTTTTTTTGCCTCTTCAACCATTTCCTCGATAGAATTAGATCCATCACTCCAGGTGGTATGCATCTGTAAATCGCCTTTAACATCATCTAACTCTACGAGCCGGGGTATCTTATTTTCTAACGCTAGATTTATTTCTCCTCTGTTTTCACGTAGTTCTGGTGGAATCCATTGCATTCCAAGTGATTGATATACTTCTTTTTCGGTTTCTCCAGCTTTTTTGTCATCTCCTTTAAACAAACCATATTCGTTTAATTTATAGCCGTTTTTAATTGCAATTTTTCTTACGGCAATATTGTGATCTTTACTTCCTGTAAAATACTGTAGCGCTGAGCCGAAACTCTCTTTTTTTACTATTCTTAGATCAATTTGTATCCCCCCTGTTACAAGGACAGTTGATTTAGTTTCCCCTTTAGCAATTACTTCCTCTACATCATTCAAACTAGTGAAATAATCCATTGTTTTTACAGGATTTGATGATACAACTAATATGTCTACATCTCCTATAGTTGCCCTTTTTCTCCTTATTGACCCTGCAAGTTCAATCATATCTACTTTTTTTTCTAAAGAAGAGATTATCTTTTTTGCTTCAGGTAGTACGAAACCTAATAAAAAACGGTTTTTTTCCTTTCTGGCAAACTCTATGTTTTTAAGTATGTTTTCCTCAGTTTTTTCTCCGAATCCTTCCAACTTTCTAATTTTATTTTTTTTAGCAGCATTTTCTAAGTCATCAAGATTTTTTATTTTCAATTCATCATACAGCTTTTTAATTTTTTTAGGGCCAAGTGTTTCTACTGCGGTAAGCCTCTCTATATCTATAGGTGTATTTTCTTTTAATTCTTCTAATTTTTTAACTTTACCTGTTTTAAGGTATTCCCTAATCTTTTCAGCTATACTTTTACCTATCCCAGGTATATCTTCAAGTTCATTTTTTTTGCTAAGTTCTTCTATGTCTTCACCTAGACTTTCGATGTTTTGAGCTGCTTTTCTGTAGGCACGAGGTTTAAATGAGACTTCTTCCATCTCTAACAGGTCAGCTATTTCGTAAAAAATTTCAGCTATTTCCTTGTTTTTCATATTATCTACATCAATGTAAAATGAATTATAATACTTAATTAACTTCTTTTTTTATTTTAACATTTCTTTAAGTTGTAGACAATTTTTTGGAGCATATGCATTATAATCATTGTTGAAATAACCATAAACTTCATCTACATCTAACTTCTTGATTTTAGATGCCCATTTTTTTAAATCTTTCTTAGAATAATTAGATCTATACCATTTATCTTTTCCATGCCATCGGATATATGCAAAATCGGTTGTGGAAATAACTGGTGTCGAAAAATCAGGGCAGCTTACAACACAAAAACCAATATCATATTTTTTCAAGATTTTATATACTTCTTTTGTAAACCAACTAGGGTGTCTAAATTCAACAACTTGCTTAATTTCTTTATTTAGAATAGATAAAAAATTTTTTAATTTCTCATCGTTTCTTTTCAAAAAAGGTGGTAGCTGCCATAAAACCACGGCTAGCTTCTCTTTAGATAATTGTATCCTCGAGTAAAACTTTTCTAAATAATCTTCTACATTTTTTAGCTTTTTACGATGTGTAACAATCCTGCTGCCTTTAAATGTCAACAAAAAATTATCAGGAGTCTTATTATACCAACCTTTAACCATGTTTTTAAAAGGCAGTCTATAAAAAGAAGCATTAACCTCAACTGTATTAAATTTTTTAGAATAATATGGTAACCAATCCTTTTTTTCTATTTTTTCTGGATAAAATAAACCTTTCCAATGATCATAATACCATCCTGAAGTCCCTAAATAAAACATATGAACATCATCATAATAAACTGAAAAGTGTATTAAAAAACTTTTATAGTTAAATGATATAACAGGCTATAATCAATATATGTCCTCTAATAAACTTGATTCAGATATTTTAAAACAAATAGAGAACTCTCAAAAGGATGAAATAACAGAATATCACATCTATCAAAATCTATCAAAAAAAATTAAAAACAATCATAATAAAAAAGTAATTCAGGATATCTCAAATCAGGAAAAAAAGCATTATAATTTCTGGAAAAAATATACTAAAAAAGATGTCTCCCCTTCGAAATTAAAAATATGGTTTTATCTTATTTTTGCAAAACTATTTGGAATCACATTTAGTATAAAACTAATGGAAAAAGGAGAAGAGGACGCACAAGTTACATATTCTAAGATTTCAAAACAAGTACCTGAAGCAAAAAAAATCATTGAAGAAGAAGACGAGCATGAACATAAACTTATAGATATGCTAGATGAAGAAAGACTGAAATATATGGGTTCAATAATTAGAGGTTTAAATGATGCCCTAGTTGAACTTACTGGCGCTATTGCAGGGCTTACTTTTGTTTTACAAAAAACAAATCTAATCGCTTTAACAGGATTAATTACTGGGATAGCAGCTTCTTTTTCCATGGGTGGATCAGAATACCTTGGTTCAAAATCAGAAGAAAACGATAGTAAAAACCCGAAAAAAGCTTCTTTTTACACAGCATCTGCATATATTATTACAGTCCTCTTCTTAATATATCCCTATCTTATTTTTTCAGACATATATTTTTCCCTAGGACTGATGGTAGTAAACGCCCTAATAGTTATATTCATATTCTCATTTTACATATCGATAGCTAAAGATTTATCTTTTAAAAAAAGATTTTCAGAAATGGCATCTATAAGCCTAGGAATTGCTTTTCTAACGTTTATAATTGGCTTTATAATCCGAGCAACATTTGGAATAGAAATATAAAAAAATATATAATTTATCGAAAATTTTTTTACAAAAACATTTTTCAACTATTAACTTACTAAATTTAGACAAAAAATAGAGAGGGTTTTTTATAAATGCCTGAACTTCCGGATGTAGAATCTTTTAAAAAATACCTAGATTCCACATCATTAAATCAAAAAATCAATGAAGTTAAAATCACTAGAAAAAGAATTTTAGAAAAAATATCAGAAGAAAAACTAGTAAACAAACTTAAAAAAAATAAATTCTTTAGTTCTCATAGACATGGAAAATATTTATTTGTAAAACTAAAAAAACACTGGTTAATGCTTCATTTTGGAATGACAGGAAAACTCAAATACTTTAAAAAACCTGAAGAAAAACCTAAACATACCAGAATGCTTGTTAAATTTAGTAGCGGATTCAATCTTGCCTATGACTGCCAACGGCTTTTAGGTAAAATTTCTATAATAAAAGATATCAATCAATATTTAAAACAAAAAAATCTGGGTCCTGATGCTTTAGATATTGACTTCTCTGACTTTTATTCTAGATACAAGGACAGGAGAGGAAAAATAAAATCTGGTCTTATGAATCAAAAAATAATTGCTGGCATAGGAAATATTTACGCCGATGAAATTTTATTTCAAACAGGTATACATCCAGAAACCAAGTTAAACAACATAAATAAAGCTCAACTAAAAATAATATAT
>JAZKSQ010000058.1:0-9074 GCA_036625995.1 Thermoplasmatota archaeon
TACAGCAATGTCGATATCAGTTAAATTAATGCTTGACTGGCTAGGTGAAAAAGAAGATGCAGAAAAGCTAGAAAAAGCTATAGCGGAAGTAATCAAAGAAGGAAAGATAAAAACCTATGATTTAGGTGGAAACAATACTACTCTGGAAGTTGCAGAAGAAATCGCAAAAAAATACAAAAAACAAAAAATTTGAATAACACAAAATAAACAATTTATTTTTTTACTTTCTTTTTTTTTCTTGGAAAACTCTATAAAGAGTTAACTAATAACGTCCAAAAGGAAAACATTTGGAGAATAACAGAAAAAAATATCGAGACAAATGTTTTTTTAATGTTTTAACAAGAAAAAATGGAGGTTACAAGATATTTATGGTAGATAAAAAAAGAGTAGTTATAATGGGTGCAGCAGGACGAGATTTCCACAACTTCAACACAGTATACCGAGACAACAATGAATACGAAGTAGTTGCCTTTACAGCAACTCAGATACCAGATATAGATGAAAGAAAATATCCCCCAGAGCTTTCAGGAAAACTATACCCCGATGGTATACCAATACATCCAGAAGAAAAGATAACAGAGATAATCAAAGATAAAAACATCGATGAAGTAGCTTTCTCATACAGCGATCTATCCTATGAATATGTTATGCGACGTTCAGCTATCGTAAATTCAGCAGGAGCAGACTTCAAACTTTTAGGACCCAGACATACCATGCTAGAATCAGAAAAACCTCTGATAGCTGTATGTGCAGTAAGGACAGGATGTGGAAAATCACAGGTTTCAAGAAAAATATTTGAAATATTAACCAATAAAGGAATTAAAGTAGCATCTATAAGACATCCTATGCCATATGACCCAGATTTAACCACACAGATCTGCCAGAGATTTGCTAGCTACGAAGATTTAGATAAATACAATTGTACTATAGAAGAAAGAGAAGAATATGAACCATATATCGACATGGGTGGAGTGGTATACGCAGGTGTAGATTATCAAAAAATACTAAACGAAGCTGAAAAAGAAGCAGATGTAATAATCTGGGATGGAGGAAACAATGATTTTCCATTCTATAAACCTGACATGTTGATTACACTAGCTGATCCGCATAGACCTGGACATGAAACATCATATTATCCAGGTGAAATAAATGCACGTATGGCAGATATAGTACTGATCAACAAGGTAAACACCGCTGAAAAAAACAATATAGAAAAAGTAAAGAAAAACATAAAAGAAATCAACCCTAAATCAAATATAATTGAAGGCATATCAGAAGTCAAAGCAGATAAACCAGAGGAAATCAAAGATAAAAAAATACTGGTAATCGAGGATGGACCGACTGTTACACATGGAAGCATGGAATATGGAGCAGGTACAGTAGCTGCAAAAAAACATAGACCATCAGAAATAATAGATCCCCGTCCTTATGCGGTAGGATCAATAATAGAGACCTTTAATAAATATCCTCATCTAAAAAAAGTCTTACCAGCTATGGGATATGGAAAAAAACAGATGAAAGAACTCGAAGAAACTATCAACAAATGCGAATGCGATACCGTAGTAAGTGGAACACCTATCGATATAACACGTGTATTAAAAACCGATAAAACATTAGTCCGGGTTAAATATAGTGTTGGAAAAAAAACCGCCGTTGAACTAAAAGAAAATATAGAAAGATTTCTTAAAGAACATAACCTATAAAAAAAACTTTTTTTTCTTTTGTTATTTTTTTATTTTTTCTCCTTGCATAGTAAAATTAGCTAAAAGAGATTCTAATTGTACATGAGCATTACTTCCTTCTATTAGACGAAACTCTATTTCACCTGTTTTTTCTATAAGACGTATTTTTTTCAGTTCAGGAATAGGAAGATCTATAATGTTTTGATGTATCTGACGGATGACGTCTTCTCCGCTTAAACCCTGATTAATTAATAGATCATAAAGATGTTTACGAGCAGCCATAAATTTACCTGACAATGCGGTATTTATAAGTTTTTTAATTTCTTCCGGCCGAGCTGTAGCGCTAGTCTCATATATCAATTCAGAATCAATTTTTTTATCTACAGAGGCACCAACCTGTAATGTGTTGATGGCTTTACGTAAATCTCCGCGGGAGATATATAATAATGTTTCTAGTCCATCTTCGGTGATTTCAAGTTTTTCTTCAGTCGCTATTTTACGCAAATAATTTTTGATCTCATCATTTTTAAGTGGTGTAAATCTAAATACAGTGCATCTAGACTGTATAGGCTCAATTATTTTAGAAGAATAATTGACAGAAAGTATAAAACGGCATATATGCGAATATTTTTCGATAGTTCTTCTAAGAGCCGACTGAGCTTGGCTTGTAAGAGAATCTGCTTCGTCTAAAAAAATTATTTTAAACCCGTTTTCACCGATAGGGCTTGTACGGGCAAAATCCTTAATTTTACCCCTTATAACATTTATTCCTCTTTCGTCACTTGCGTTTAACTCGTTGAAGTTTTGACGCCAGGTCTCTCCAAATAATTCTTTGGAAAGAGCAAGAGCTGAAGTAGTTTTTCCTGTACCTGCAGGTCCTGCAAACATCATATGTGGAACATTTTTAGTTTTAACATAGGCTTTCAGTCTTTCAATTATTTGTTTTTGACCAGCTATATCCTCTAGTTTTTTAGGTCGATATTTTTCAATCCAAATGTCTTCCATAATAAATACCTACAATGCAAACAAAAAAAATGTAGTTTTTTTTATTTTATATCGTTTTCTAACTTTAAAATCTGTTTTATCATTATTGGTAGTTCTGAAATATTTTTTGAGATACGATGGTCATCATGGATAAATTTTACGGTAGCTTCTTGTTTTTTTGCATACCTGTAAATCCATTCATCAGGAACTACCTTATCTTCAGTACCCCTGATGATATATATGGGGATATTTATCTTTTTTTCAAAAAGTCTTTCATCTTGCATGTCCTTAAGGATTCTATGGGGCATATCTGTAATTGAGGATATATCAAAATCTGGTGGTATAATCGCGGGGTTCAAAAGAATCATTAAATCAATATTCTGTGGTTTTAAATAGGCTGTTTTAGCCGCTAATAGACCTCCAAGAGACGAACCAATTAAAACAGCATGATTGTCATCCTCTATGCCTTCGATTATTCTTTTTACGCAATCTTTTACAACTAAGTCTTCAGGTTTACAATCTCTATACTTGACAGGTTTTACCCCAATTTTTTCATTCAACATACTTCCTTTTGTACTCTCCGGACTGGAAAGATATCCATGTATATAATAATGCATTATTTAACCGAAAAGAAAAAAACAGAGTTTTTTATTTAAGTCTTTTTAACTAATTTAAAGACCTCCATATTAAAGTTAGATAAAAATAAATAATTAATATAAAAAATATTATATCGGTTTAGGAATTAAAATAATTATTTGTTTAGCTGATCAGGACAAATAACCTACTTTTCTCTTAAGCCCATATCATTTGATGATACTCATCATCTTCATCCTGGCTTGTTTTGTTTTTCTCTTTTTTGAATTCTTCCCATATCGGTTTAGGCTCTGAAGCCATGTCACCAGCAATTTTTTCTACCAAAACTCTTTCATCTTTACCTTGGAATTCCACTCCACATTTCATAGTTGTACCAAATCTACCACTTTCAACATTGCAGTTTATAGGATCAGCAAAACGTACTTTGGTTCCTTGTTTTCTAATACTTATCGTTTCTGCTTTTACTAAAGATGGGCGCATTTTTATACTATTTACAGTCACGTATCTTGCTTCTCCTCCTTGGTGATAAATTCTTGTTTTTTCCGTATCAGGAATAAATTCTATCTCAAGGACTTTCCTATATTGTATTATCTCCTTATTTTTTACCATCTCTCAATTCCTTCCTTTCTTTCTTTTCATATTTTTTCATATTACACTACATCTTTTTTCTATTTGTAACTATATTTAAAAGACATCTGACAAAATAACAAAAAGACAAAAAAATCTATAGGATAGAAATAAAGGCTTTTTTGATTTATTGTTTACGACATTAAAAGGTAAAATCTATTTTGAAACAAAATTTAGATAAACTTTTCTGTTTCTTGGACCATCGCCCTCATAGAAAAATATATGTTGCCAAGTACCGAGAACTAGCTTATTATTTTCAATTAAAATGTTGACCGAGGAGCCGATAAGACTAGATTTTATATGTGCGTCGCTATTTCCTTCAGCATGTCTATAATCCCCAGATTCAGGAACCAATTTTTTTAAAGTTTCAATAATATCTCTTTTTACATCCGGATCAGCACCCTCGTTTATGGTTACACCAGCAGTAGTATGAGGGACATACACTATTATATAACCATCTTCAACATTTGACTCCTCTAACACATTTTTTATTTTCTCTGTAATATCGACCATTTGATTTCTTTTATCTGATTTTAAACCAATTTTAAACATACTAACCTATCTAACAACACAACTTAATTAGATTTAAATATTTTCATCTAGAAAAAAAATTTTAGAAAGATAAGGAAAAAAGGATGGAAAACTTTTTTCTACAAGTTCACATTTGCAACATTTTAAAAAAAATAACCAATAACGTATTTTCCATTAAACCAATTGATAACTTGACTGAATAGGAGAAAAAAAATAAAAAATGAAAATAAAACCTGAAGCGTTACTTTTTGATATGGACGGCGTTCTAGTAAATTCAATCAACCCATGGTGGAAAGCATTTAACGAATCATTAAAAGAGTATAATAAAAAACAGATTTCAAAAAAGGAATTTATCGATAACTTTTGGGGACATGATCTAAAATCAAACCTGGATAAAATGAATTTAGAATCTAAAGTATTAGAGTTTTGCAATCAAGCCTTTAAAGGATATGTAAAAGAAATAAGAGTATACCAAGGAGTAAAAAATACGTTAATTAAACTTTCAGAATATAATAAAAGCGTAATAACAAATACCCCTAAAAGTTGTACTAATGAAATCCTGAATCATACTAATTTAAAAAAATTTTTTGACATAGTTTTTACAAACGATGATGTAAATCTTGGAAAACCTAACCCTGAAATAGTCTTGAAAGCCTGTAGATATTTTAACTCTAAACCAGAAAACGTTTTATTAATTGGCGATACAGAATCAGATGTTAAAGCTGGTCGACAAGCAGGATGTAAAATAGCAGGAATAAATCTTGAAGATGCTGACTACAAAATAGAGAATATATCACAAATCCTTAACATAATAGAATACTAGAAAAAAAACATTTTTTAAATTTAAGGAAAACAATAGAAAGTGATTGGAAAAAATATGAAAGAAGAAGAGTTACTTGAAAAAGCATATAAATTAGCATATAAATATGAAGCAGAACGCGGAAGTTGCCCTCAATGTGTACTATCGGCTATAATTGAGACCTTAGAAATTAACGAAGCTCAAATTATAAAAACTGCTGATGGACTTGCAGGAGGGGTAAGTCTTTCCAGCGATGGAACATGCGGTGCGTTATCTGGAGGAATAATGGCTTTAGGGGTTTTTTTCGGTAGAACATATGAAGAATTTTCTAATAATACCGGTTCTAGAAAAATTTTTTATTACACAAAAAAACTTTTAAATAAATTCAGAAAAGAATACGGTCAAATACTTTGTAAAGACGTACAGAAAAAATTATTTGGAAGATCTTTTAAATTATCCGATAAAAAAGAATATTCGCAATTTGAAAAACAAGGAGCCCATGTAGACAAATGTCCAAAGGTTGCAGGTAATGTAGCAAGATGGACACTAGAAATCATTTTAAAACATCATAAAAAAACACTGAAAAAATAATTTTTTTACAAAATGTAATTTTTTCAAGATAGTTTTAAAAAACAGTTTTTAAAAAGTATTTAATCAAAGGAGTTGTGAGGTAAAAAAATATGATAGAATGTATGATGCTATTAAGCGATGGCCCTATTGAGGGAATAAGACCTCTAATAGGTTAAAATAAACATTCCTTAACCGTCTCTGGTTAGATAAATCGGTCTAAAAGGATTAAGGGGGATGGGACCCTTATTTCTTTTTTTTATATTTTAAATTCAGGAAGCCAGCGTTCCTTATGGTATTTTTTAGTGACAAAAAAGTTTTGTTTTCTAATTGCACCCGGAAATTTTGAGTCGACTTTCTCCATTATATCAATAAGCTGATCCATATTTTCTACGATAACTTCTATTTCCAGATCGCTCCAACCGATTGCTGTATCTATATATTCCAGATAATCTTTACCTTTCAGATAATTAATGATATCTCTTCTTTTAGAATGATCTTTAAGATTGATATCAATGGCGAATTTCTGCAGACTGAATTTAGATATATCCACATCCACCCTAAAGGCTTTTATTATATCCTTATCTATCAATTTTTTAATTCTATATTTTATTTTTTGAGAAGAACAATTATATTTTTCAGCTAAATTAACAAGAGAAGTGCGAGCATCCATAGCTAAATCGTTTAATATCCCATAATCGGTTTTATCTATTTTATTGGTTCTACCGGTGCATTTAAGATCATAATATTTTCTTTTATCAGGCTTTTTTTCTTCTAAGAGAAAGGTTTTTTTAAACGCTGAGGCATGTACGAGAACAGAGATAGTTTTTTTTGCAAAGTACCTGCCAAAATTGTCTAACGTTTTGCTCCAAAAATTATAGAATTTATATATGTTATCAACCCATATGACCACATCCAAATCTACTGGTTCGGTACAGGATATCACAGCCCACGTATTTCCACAGTTTACAAAATGATCGATTATTTTGTTTTTTATCTGCGAGTCCACATCCTGAAAGTTAATATAGATTCTAAAAACATTATATCCCAAGTTGAAGGTATCAATTGCTGTCCAGAACTTTTTTATGATACCTTCTTCTTGCATTTTTTTAATACGGTATGATACTACGTCTTTAGTAAGCTCTACTTTTTTACCAATCTGTGTGTTAGACTTACGGGAGTTTAAATCAAGCTGATACAGAATTTTCCGGTCTTTTTTATCTATTTCTACCATGTTCCTAGAATAAAAGATATACTATAGTTGTTTTTAGAACTTTATGTAAAAAATTATTTATAGAGTAAAATCGATTTGAAAAGATAAAGGGGATTTATGGGATATGCATGAAGAAAAAAATTCGGTTTTGTTACTCTCAATGCCTTTTGCTAACACTGCAATCCCCTCCATACAGATAGGTGTTTTAGAATCATATCTTAAAGAAAATAATGTTGATGTTTGTTCAAAAAATCTTTATTTAAAGTCAGCTGATTTTTATGGAACTGAAAACTATAATTATCTTACTAACAAAAAAGAGTCTCATAGCGCTCAGATAGGTTTCTCTAAATATGTTTTTCCAAAAAACTGGGAAAAAAACCAAAATAGAATTGAAAAATATTTCAACGAAAAAATCACATGCGGCTCTTGTGATAAAAAATTTACTTTCCAATATTACATGGAAAGAACAGATCTCTTTATAGAATGGATTTTAAAAAATATTAGATGGAAAGATATAGATTTAATTGGTTTTACAGTCAATTACGGACAATTTCTACCATCACTAGCCGTCGCTAAAAAAATTAAAAAAAGATATCCTGAAAAAAAAATAATTTTAGGCGGAAGCAGAACATCTGGAAAGCTAGGTTTTAAAACCCTAAAATATTTCGATTATATAGACTACATTGCTTCAGGTGAGGGAGAAAAAACCTTAGCTGAATTAGCTGAAAACTCAAAAAAAATAGAATCTATACCAAATCTCATCTATAGAAAAAAAGATCAAATAGTTTGGAATAAAAAAAACGAGCTGGTAAAACTCAATGATCTACCATACATTGACTTTTCTTCATTTTTCAATGATTTAAAAAATTCTTCTACCGGCGTCAAAAAATATTTTCTTCTACATGGAAGAATACCCATAGAGATTTCCAGGGGATGCTGGTGGAATAGATGTAATTTCTGTAATCTAAACATCCAAAACCCAAAATATAGAGAAAAAACAAACGATAAAATAATCGAAGAAATAAACACTTATTCAGAAAAATACAAGACGCTAAACTTTCAAATCATCGGAAATACATTACCTCTATCAAAAAAGAAATATAGAGAGCTATTCAAAAGAATAATCAAACTAAATAAAGACCTCACATTTTATGCAGAGGTTAGATCTGGAAGATTTACCTCTAAAGACTATTATCTTATGAAAAAAGCAGGATTTACCAACATCCAAACAGGGATAGAAAGCTTTAGTCAGAATTTTCTAGATAAAATGAACAAAGGAACACATGTGATAGATAACATAGCTGCATTAAAATTCTGCAGAGAAAATAACATAAAAAACCACTATAACATAATAACCGATTGGCCTAACGAAGAAAAAAAGGATTTCCAGCAGACCAAAGAAAACATCGAAAAAATAAAACACTACATTAATCCACCTGTAAGAAATAGATTAATGTTAGGTTATAAAAGCCCTATCTATAAAAAACTCGATGAATTTAATATAAAAAATGTTGGATTTTTCGATATAGATAAACTTATGTTCCCCGAGGATTTTCTGGAAAAAAAACTCTGTTTTTACTACACTTTTGAAAAAAAAGAAGATACATCCAAAAATAATTGGAGTCTTTTAATAAAAAAATGGGAAAAGACTAGAGAAAAATATAAAAAAGATAGTGTGAAAAGGGAAAGCTTGTTTGATAGATACATCTTTTTTTATATAGATGGAAAAAGTTTCATCAAAATTTTTGATAAAAAAACATCTGACAAAATAAAGATGTATATACTGGATGAAATTGAAAGAGAAATTTTTCTGTATTGTAATGAAAAAAAATCATACGATCAGATAAAAAAACATATGTCTTTTATCGGAGAAGAAAAAATCAAGTCGATATTACAAAATTTTGAAAAAAAAGATATTATGTTTAGACAAAACGATTTTTATTTATCTTTACCTCTAAAAATAAAGGATAGACCAAAAAAAAGCGGAATTTCAAAGGACGATTTAAAAAGTTTAAATAAATTTGAATAAAAAGTATAAATTTCTTATTTTTTCATAGCCTGATGTAGAATATTTTTT
>JAZKSQ010000059.1:0-9061 GCA_036625995.1 Thermoplasmatota archaeon
AATTGTAAATAAATCAAGTAAGCATTGTGTCGGGTGTCTACCTGCTCCATCTCCTGCATTTATTACTGGTATGTTAGAAAACTCCGCGGCTAATCTAGCCGCTCCTTCTTGGGGGTGTCTTACTACTATTGCATCGCTATATGAGTCAGCCATCCGGATGGTATCTGCCAGGCTTTCTCCTTTTTTTTGTGAAGTAGCCTTAGGATCAGTAAAACCAATTACCCTGCCTCCAAGTCTATTCATCGCGCTTTCGAAACTTAGCCTTGTTCTAGTACTGGGTTCAAAAAAAAGTGAAGAAAGAATTTTTTCTTTCAAACTCGGCTTATATATGTCACCCTTGGCATAGGGAATCATTTTTCTTGCGTAATTTAAAATGTAATCGATTTCATTTCTAGAAAATTCTTTAATCGAAATTATGTTTCGGCCTTTAAAATTCATTGTTTATCAAAAAGAACAGTATGTGTTAACATCTTAATAAAGCTTTTAATCACCATATTTAAAAAGTTTAGATCTGTATGTGAACAATTTATTTATGTTTTTAAGGAAAAAACAAAAATATAATAAGATATAAATACTAATATAACATAATCTGAATATAAAGGTCGGCGTTTCTATATGCATAAAAAACAAGATAAAGACTTCAAAAAAGTAGAAGAAGTCATAAATAACGAAAATATAGACGATTCTAATGACAAAAACATTAAATCATTAATTAAAAGACTAAAAGAATATAAAAAAGAGAAAAAATTAATCAAATCAAAATATGGAAATATAGAAAACAATAACCTAACTCCTAAAATCGAAATTCATCGCAGTAAAAAATGGAAAAAAAAGATAGAAGAAATAGATAAAAAGCTAAAAGAGTTTAAAGAAAAAAAAGAGACACCTCAAAAAAAGATACAAGAAGAAAAAAAGATTGAAACCCCTGATTCGGAGAAAACAAGCAAAGAAGAATTACCTGAATTCATCGAAATAAAACCTAAAAAAACGGACGAAGAGGAAAACGTGGTCTTCGAAGAAGTAGAAGAAGATGAAGAGAAAGAAGAAAAAAAAGATTTACCAGAATGGGAACCTGTAGAGGAAGAAGAAAAAGGAAAAAACCTTGAAGATAAAGAACAAAAAAATGAGAAAGAAAAATCTGAAGATAAAAATGAGCCTTCTAGTGAAAAAAAGGAAAATAAAAAAAAACGGGATCTAAAAAAAAATAATGGTTTTGAATATAAAGGATACAGGCTTTATAAAAAAGAAATCAATTTAGGAGAAGGAGAAAAAAGGATAATACGTTTTTTTAGTAAAAATATACCAGACAAAAGCCAACCAATTGAAAAGCCCCAAGGTTTTAAAGTAAAAGAAAACAAAGACAACAATTTTCCCTACCTAAAAAAAGAAAAGAATTAAATATTTATAAATAAATTAAAACCGGTACCATTAAACTAATAAACTACAAACATTATACCTCTATTTAAATAAAAACATTAGCTAGGAGATGACCGTGGATGGGGTTATTTAGTATACTCAAAGGCAAGAGTTTTTCTTCTATAATCAAAAGAATATTTGGTAAAAAAAGAGCAAAAATAGGCATCTATGGACCCCCTAATGTAGGTAAAACAACACTGGCTAACAGGCTATTGCGAGATTGGTCAGGGGAAATAATGGGCAGCGTCTCGGAAATCCCCCACGAAACACGCAGAGCAAAATGGAAAAAGGATATAAAAATCAAAAATGGTTCTTCCTCACTATTTTTAGACATAGTAGACACTCCTGGAATATCAACCAAGGTAGATTACAAAGAATTCATGAACGAATTCGGACTTGAAAGGGATGAATCAAAGAAAAGAGCAAAAGAAGCAACAGAGGGAGTAGTAGAATCAATAAAATGGTTAGAAGACATAGATGGAGTTCTATTAGTAATGGACTCCACTCAGGATCCTTTCACACAAGTTAATGTCACTATTTTAGGAAATTTAGAAGCCAGAAATTTACCCGTATTAATAGCAGCCAATAAAATCGACGAAGAAGAAGCTAGTCCCGCAACATTAAAATCTGCATTCCCACAACATCCAGTTGTACCTATTAGTGCTTTAACAGGATACAATTCAGACAACCTTTACACTTCCATGATATCCCATTTCAAGAAAAAAAGAAAGAAAAAGAAGAAGGGAGGGTAAAGAAACTTGGGTAAAAAACAAAAAAATCAAGAAATTTCCTTCACTCTTATCTCAAGGAAAAAACTAAACGATCTATCATCCGAAGAAAAACTTACGTTTATTTTAAAAGAGGTAAAAAAAGGAAATATCCTAGTTTTAGAACATGGATTAACATCTGGTGAACAAACAGATCTCATCGAAAATACAATGAAAGAAATAGATCAAGATACATTTATAGGAGTAGAAATGCAGGGATATCAAGAAGAAAAACCAAGTTTCTTACAAAAAATACTAGGAAAAAATAAAAAACCACGTATTACCCTTATAGGTCCAGCTAATCTTGTAAAGACAATTAAAAAAGATAATAATGTTATTCAAACCAAAATCATAGCTGGTAAAGGAAGTTAAAAAAAGAGGTCTAAAATGCCGCATCAATGTTTAAAATGTGGAAAAATATTCAAAGAAGGTTCCTCACAGCTTTTAAAAGGATGCCCTGAATGCGGTGGAAACCGGTTTTTTTATACTAAAAAGCCTTTAGATAAAAAAGAAAGAGAAAATAAGAAAAAAGAAGTGGGAGAAGACATTAATTCTGCCCTTAAAAAGATAGTTGAAAAACAACAATCAGGAGATATAGACAAAAACGGGGATTGGGTTAATATCAAACCCAAACACGTAAGTAACGCTTTTAAAAAACATCTAACTGAAAAGAAAAAAGACAAAAAAAGTAAGACTAAAAATATCGATAAAATAATCGATGAAGATTATAGAAATAGAGCCATAAATGAAATTAAATCATCCTCTAAAAAAAGAAGAACAGAACCAGAAACCATCGATATAAATCAAACCGGTGATTATTCTATCGACTTAAAAGGCCTAATGGAGGAGGAACCAATTATCATTCAAAAGAAAGGAAGCTATACTATCCATCTTCCATCTGTTTTTAAATCAGTTAAATCTAAAAGGAAAAAATAAAAAAACATTTTTTTTAAAGTCTTAGTCTTCTATGTAATTTTATTACTGCTTCCACAGCATTTTTAACCCTTTCAATTCTCGATTCAGCTTGTAGACGGGTCATACCAGGGCCTGTTATTCCCAGTCCTACAGGTTTGTCATACTCTATTGAAAGATCTGTTATTTTCCTGGCTGCATGTTGAATAACTATATCATCATGTTCTGTTTCACCTTCAATTACTGAACCTATCGTTACTACACCGTCGATATCTTTTCTTTCAAGCATCTTTTTGATTGGAAGACCCATATCAAATACGCCAGGTACTTTTACTGTCTGAGTTATTTCAGCTCCAAGAAATTGTGCGTGTTCTTTGGCTCTCTTTAACATCATCATGGTGATGTCATAATGAAATTCTGATACAACTGCTCCTATCTTAATTTTTTTTTCTTTATTTTTAACCATTTGTTAATCTTACTCCTCCTAAAACAAAAAATATAAATTTTTTTCATAATGGTCCTTCATCTTCAAACCCTTGTCTCAGTCCTTTCCCTGCGTTTTTTATCAATTTTTTAGGATTGAATAACATTTTTAATACGTTCCTCGAATGTTCTCTAGTTCTTTTCTCAGCTAGTTTTTTTAGTTCTTCTTCGTTTTCTGCTTCGTCCGTATGTACAAATACTTCTATTATGTGTTTGTTACACATCAATTGTGTCTGGATTATCCCCATACTGGCTTCATGTGCACATTGTTTATCAATCGGTTCTGGACCAGGCATACCTAATGCCAGAACAATGTCACATCTTTCTTCTTCAAATAATTTTTTACAGGTGACAGGGAGATCTTTTACTCCAGGGACAGTTTTTCTTATTATTTTGAATCCTTCACGGTTAGATTTTAGTTCATCTATCGCTATTTTGCCCATGTTATATCTGGAGAAGGTTGTATCTACTATCCCTATTTTTCTCATTTTTTTTCTATCCTTTCTATATTTTTCTGAAACTCATATGCGGTTATTATTTTGTTTATAATTTTTCTTGTTCCTTCTAAGTCGCTTCCGCCGTTATACTCTTTTAATCTTTTAACTTTTGCATCTATGTTTCTTTTTTTTAGTTGCGATTCTATTTCTTTTTCATTATGTATTTGATCATATCCGATGGCTATTACATCTGGTTTTATTTTTTCCACTATTTTATATCTGTCATTTTCATTTCCAAGATACGCCTGGTCTACTACCTGCAGTTCTTTTATTAGATTTAACCTAATCTTTTCAGGGTTTATCGGTTCATGTTTAAGTTTTTTTACTGTTGAATCACGTGCTACTATTACTATTAGTTGGTCTCCTAGTTTTTTTGCTTCTTTTAGATAGTATATATGTCCTAGATGCAATAGGTCAAATGTTCCTGTAGCCATTACTTTGACCATTTTTTCCACGCCTTAATTATTTCTTCTCCCTCTAAATAGGTTATATTGTTTTTTTCTGCATATTTTTTTGCTTTTTTTGGAGGTAAAGCTTTTCCATTGTCTCCAATCATTTCACATCCAGATCCTACTGGTGTTAAATCAGCGATTTTTAGGAGAGATACCACTAATTCGGTGTGTCCTTTTCTTTCGTTGAGTAATTTTTCTGCAGCTATACATATAGGTATATGTCCCGGTGTTCTGAAATTTTTTCCGAAGTTTTCTATATTTTCTTTTGTGGTTTTTCCTTTTGTCTCTTCTATCATCTCTGCAAATTTATTCATGGTTTTGCTTCTGTCTATATCTGTTATACCGGTATATGTGTCCTTATGGTTTACATATATTGAAAAAGAAGATTTATCGTCATAGGGTATATCATTTGAATTAGTTTTTTTGAAAACAGGATATTTATTTTTGGCATAGGAAAAAACATTTGACAGATAGGGGAGTTGTAGTCTTTTTGCTATATCGTTGGATATCATCAGAAATATTAACCCTCCTCCGTCTTTTCTCAGTTTTTTTATTGACCTGGAGTTTACAAATTTTGATTGAATGACTAGATCTGTTTCGTTTTCTCTTTTTTTGTCGTCGTGTATTAATATAAATTTTCCTTTTTTTAGGTCGGATATAGCTTTTTTTATTTTTTTTGAGTACATTTAATCTTCCATAAAAGTAGATTATTTAAAGATAAATACTACGTTGTTACTTAAAAATGAGTATACTATTTTTTTTTCATTTTGTTGTTTTTAGGCATCCTGTCAGATATCCTGCTATTCTGTTTCTCAGAAGTTTACTTCGGACATCACTTAATTCTTCTACCTTTTTTTTGTTGAATTCAAAATCGCCCTCTTTGAATTCTTCTGGATATTTATTTAACATTTCCATAGCGACTTTTTTTATGAAAGTTGGCCTAATATTTCCCAGTTTAATCACCTTTTGAAGTATAGAAGGCGGGAATATCTTTCTGTTATTTAAATACTTTGGAAATAATTTTAAAGAATCTAAGTAAAAAAATCGATAAAACCAACTTATCCCAAGTTGAAGTATCGGATCTTTTTTCAGAAAGTTATATATATTTCCAAAATTTTTTTATATATTTGAGAGAGTCGTGGAGGCCTAATAAGATAACGTCTAAAAAACCTAAGTTGAAAGCCATTGCAAGAAATAAGCTAGACAAACTTGAAAACTATGCCATAAAAAGTGATGTCGCTAGAAAAATAGCGGCAATGATATACAAATCTGATATCTACAACTTCATTTCAAAAAGAATTAATCAATTTAAAAACATCAAAATGATTAACAAAATAAGAAAAAATAAAGTGCCAGAACATGTTGCAATAATAATGGATGGAAACAGACGTTTTGCATATAAACTTGGTCTTCGTTCTGATGCAGGCCACGAATTTGGTAGAGATAAACTAGAAGAAGTACTAGATTGGTGTCTTGAACTTGGTATTAAAAACCTTACTGTTTATGCCTTTTCAACAGAAAACTTCAAAAGAAGTCAAACGGAAGTAGAAAAGCTAATGAAACTTTGTAAAAAAGAATTAAATAGAGCATTTAGCGACTCGCGTATACATAAAAATAAGGTAAGAATAAGGATTTTAGGTAAAGTAGAGTCTCTTCCTAACGAAATTGCTTCCATGGCAAAAGAGATAATGGAGGAAACCAAAGAATACGATAATTATTCCTTAAATATTGCTTTAGCTTACGGGGGACGAGAAGAAATCATACATGCCATCCAGGAAATTGCAGATGATGTCAAACAAGGAGAATTAAATATAAACGAGATTAACGAACCTTTGATTTCAAAATATCTTTATACAAATGGTTTACCTGATCCTGATTTAATATTAAGGACGTCAGGTGAAGAAAGAATTTCTAACTTTTTATTATGGCAACTGGCATATTCTGAATTATATTTTTCTGATGTTTATTGGCCTGGATTTCAAAAAAAAGATTTTTTAGAGGCCATCCAAACATGTCAGCAGAGAAAAAGAAGATTTGGTAAATAAGAAAAAAATTTATTTTTCTTCTATATCTGCAGCGATATCAGAAAGTTTTTGAAACATCCTAGAAAAAATATACATTATTATTCCTGCTCCAACAACAAGTATTGCAAAGGCTAGAATAACTTCATTTTTATCATATATGTCAGGTACTAGATAGATTATTAATCCAATAGTGTTTACAAAGAAAATGAAATATAGTATTTCTTGGTAGTTCTTAGAGGCTAAAAAAATTAAAAATATTGAAATAAGATTAAGTGAAACAACTAGACCAAATAAGTCAGAATAGTTGATCGGGGCTAAAAGAAATATTAATAAGGATATCCCCCCAGCTATAAGGATTTTGTATAGTAAAACCGTTTTTAAATCTAAATGGGGAGATATATATTTTTTCTTCATTTATAATTAATTTTTTTAATTGGTTCCCTGTGGCCCTTGTGCAACGTTTAGGGCATTTTGGACTTTGCTTTGTAATTCATTGAGATTTTCTTTAGCTCTTCCTTCCTGTTTGTCTAATGTTTTCTTTCTGAGTTCAAGTGATTTTTTATCAGATTTTAATTCTTCGCTAATTTGTTTTTTTCCTTTCGCTTTTATCAATATGGAACCTACACTTTTGTATATTGGAGTTTTTTCGCTGGTTTTATCCAATTCTTCAAGTGCGTCATTTATTTCTTTTATTCTTATTTCAACTTGCTGCTTTTGTTGCATTATTGTTTGAACTTGAGACCTTACTTGTTGTAATCTGTTTATTTGATCCTGCAATTGTTGAGACATTTCTCCTTCTGGCATAATCTTAACTCCTCTAATTTATTACTGTTTGGGGCAAATGTAAACGGTAGGTGGTTATTAAATTTATTGAAGATTATTTTGTTTTTTTTAGTCTTTATGAAAGATTTTTTTTTAATATTTCATTTCAAAAATACTTTTATAATGCTTTTTTTATTTTAATCTGAGTTGGATGTTTTTACTTACAAAAAAGTAGTAATTAAATTGATTTTTTTTGATCGAAATATAAAAATGGAAAGTATTAAATATAAAGACACAAATATACAAATATGTTCCTATTGACACCTAGTAATTGGGGGAAATAAATGAAAAAAAACGATAAAATTATTGCGATAATTGGCGTTATAATTCTTTTGATTGCTTCAATTGGGATTTTTACATGGACACCAATTAAAAAAGAAGGCGAAATACTAAGCAGAGAAGAAGTAAATTGGAATAAAATTCCGACTGGAGAGTTCGAAAAAAAGCTTGAATCAGCGAGTGTTTCTGACTCAGATCCTTTTTATCCTTTAATTTTAACACCTTTAGCAGTTAATTATGATAAAGCTGGAAATCAAAGAGTCGTACCTTTATATGTAGAAAACTTCACAGATCCTTCTGAAAGTATTGAAAAATTGCAAGATAAACAACTTGATAAATATCAAGTTACAAAATTTTCAAAATCAAAGACACCTAAAGAACTTTCTTTAGATATAGCCGAAGAATACTGGGAAAAAAGTAATGCCGCCTTAATAATTGAAAACAACAAAGACGGATATTCTTTAGGCGTAAACGCCGTCCCAATAGCATCATATCTAAGTATACCAGTAATAGTTACCGATTCTCTAGATCAAGATGTAAAAAATGTTTTATCTAAACTACAAACAGAAAAAGTAATAATTTGCGGTGAAAATATTGAAGCTTCCGAACATTACCAATATATAAAATTCGATACAGTAGAACAAATAGTAGATAGTACAGTAAAACTAGTAGAAGAAAAATTCGGAGAAGTTGGATATATCACCCTAGCCAATCCAGTTGATGCATATCCCCCAAAAGTAATAGATAAGAAAAATTATTATTTTGGTCCAACCGCAGTTACATCCAAAACAATGAACGATGGTATGGGAAAATTTTCAACTGACCTTCTCTTAAGTGAAACGGTCAGCTGGAAGTTTGAAATACCTAAAAACTACAAATATACCCTTATTGAAGTAGAAGTTTTTAATCACAATATAGAAGGCGTAGAAAAATTCGGTGACAGAGTCTCTTTTGAAATAAATCCGGTACATGATGCACCAATGTTAGGCGACGGAAGCACTGCTTATAACAAACCAGTTAGAGATGGAAAAGGCAATCTTATCAAAGACCGTGCCTACACGGAAAGAGTCATGTATGACTGCGGAGGAAAAAGTTACACAATTACTCCAGATGGAAAATGGGCAGCTGATGAAGAAGGAAAGGTTTCAGCAAAAGTAACTGTCAAAAAACTTGAAAACCCGGTTTATTCTATGGTAAAAAAACATTCTACATTAGCACCTTATCTTACATCTTATCGTAAAGGTATTGTTTTTGCTAAATCTGATTTTGCTTTTACTGCAGATGATCATGTTGTAACAAACAACGGAGAAACCTGCCCTGGCTTTTATCTACCAGGTAGAAACGCTGATCTTGTTCCTATGTCAAATAAACACATCTTTGATAAAATTCATAAACCTTTAAATGAACTT
>JAZKSQ010000060.1:0-8884 GCA_036625995.1 Thermoplasmatota archaeon
GTTGCTTTTATAGATGGAGACGCTGTAGCAGACCAAGATTGGTTTATTCGAATTAAACAATTGTTCAATGAAAACAATGGAAAAATAGCAGGGGTGGGAGGCCCGGATCTTTTACCAGAGGACAGTAGCTTCAAAGAAAAAACTATTGGAAAGGCTATGACTTCGCCGTTGGCGAGAGGAGGACATTTCAACCCTTCGACACAGCATTCCTTGATGGATGAAAAAAAATATGTAGATCACATTCCCACCTGTAACCTTTGTTTGAAAAAAAAGATTTTTGATAAAATTGGTCTGTTCGATGAAGATTTTGTTAAAGGTCAGGATTTAGAATTGAACCACCGGATTAGGAAAAAGGGATATAAACTGCTGTATTCCCCTAACGTTAAAGTTGTTCATTATAGAAGAAATAGTATACGTTCTTTTGCTCGTCAGATTTTCAAATGGGCGAAAGCAAAGGTTGCTATCACTAAAAAACATGGTTTCCAAGGTTTGTTAACTCATATCTATTTCTGGCCGATTTACTCCATTATTGTTTTGCTAGGGGCTCTATTTTTATTTTATTTTTTTAACCTGTTAGAGGTCTTTGCTTTTTTGTTCTGTCTGGGGGCTTTGTTGTATTTTGTGATATTGTTTTTTGAGTCATTCCGTCTTTCTAAAAGATATAAAACATGGAAGTTGATGCCATATTTCCTGGTTTTACTTACAGTAGTTTTTTGGTGTTTATTCTGCTTTGTTAAAAAAGGGTGTTTGGTGAAAAAAAGATGCGTGTGTTGATGATTCTTTCTAATCCTTTCATGGTTGATCCCCGGGTGCATAAAGAGGCTAAAGCTTTGATGGATGCAGGTCATGAGGTGACAGTGGTTGTTTGGGATAGACGTAGAGAATATCCTGAAAAGGATACTGTTGATGGTATAAGACTGGTACGTATCCATAACAAAGGTTTGATGAGGGTTTTGCGTAGTGATTTATTTCGGAATCCTTTATGGTGGAGAAAAGCATATAAAAAAGGTTTAGAGATTTTTGATGATGGTTTTGAATTTGATGTAGTGCATTGTCATGATTTGGATACACTTTATGCAGGAGTGAAACTGAAAAAGAAATTAGGTGTTAAACTTGTGTACGATGCCCATGAACTTTGGAGGTATTTAATTGAGGATAGTGTACCAAATTTTGTTTCAAAGTTATCATTTTATATGGAGAAAAAGCTTGTTAAAAAAGTTGATCATTTAATTACTGTAAGTCGGCCTTTTTTTGAGTATTTTAGTTCAATCGCAGATTGTCAGGTTACTTTGGTGATGAACTGTAAAGATTTGAAATATGAAAGATATAATCCACCCGAAAACCAAGTTTTTAGATTGATTTATATCGGCGGGATGAAAAAAAGGCGTTTTTTTCCAGAGATAATCGATGTTTGTACAAAACTTGATGATGTAAAACTAGTACTGGCAGGAAAAACAGAGGATATGTTTTATGAAATCAAAGAGTATAGTAAAAAATTTGACAACGTGGATTTTCTTGGAACAGTTCCAACAGAGGATATTCTACCTCTGACACGAAAGTCAGATGCAACGTTTATAATTGTTGATCCAAAAAGTAGACATTATCAAAAAACATTGTTTAATAAACAATTTGAAGCGATGGTTACAGGACGACCGATCATTGTTACCAAAGGTACTTTTGCAGGTGAAATGACTGAAGAGTTAAACTGTGGGATAACAGTTGAATATAACGAGGAATCTGTCAGAAAAGCTATTATAAAACTTCGAGATAACCCAGATTTGTGTGAAAAACTTGGTAAAAATGCTTTAAATGCAGCAAAAAATAAATATAACTGGAAAAGTGAAAAACAAAAACTTTTAGAGGTATATGAGGAAAAAATATGAAAGCTGTAGTTTTTGGTTTAGGACGTATAGGACTACCTATATCACTTGTATGTGCAGACAGCGGGATAAATGTTACAGGAATAGATGTTAATAAAAAACTTGTATCTGAATTAAAAAAAGGGAAAACAGCATTTAATGAACCAGGTATGCAGAACCTATTGAAAAAGAATCTTGGAAAAACTTTTCATCCGAAGACACAGGATGAAGATGTAACAGATGACATAAGGCAGGCGGAATATATCATATTGGCTGTAGGTACAGGTTTTGCAAAATATCCTGAGGAACCAAAGCTTACCGTTCTTTATTCAATAATAGGCCAGCTTGTAAACGCAGGTATTAAAGATAAAACAATAATACTAAGGGTTACTCTCCCCATTGGTACTTCTGAAGATATTGTTGAGTTGATTGAGAATAAAGCAGGTCTTAGTGAAGGTAAAGACTTCTTTTTTGCATTTGTTCCAGAGCGTATAATGGAAGGTAAAGCGATAGAAGAGGAAAGAAGTCTTCCGAAAATCGTGGGAGCTTGTAGTGATCAAGGTTTTGAAAAAGTACAAAGTTTTTTTGATAAAATTGGTGGTGAAATCGTAAGGGTTTCCAATCCTCGTACAGCTGAGTTTATAAAACTGACGGATAACAGTTGGCGTAACACCCAGTTTGCATTTGCAAACGAACTTGCTTTTTTGGCAGAGGAAAACAACATAGATGTTGCAGAGGCTATAAAATGCGCAAATCAGGGTTACAAAAGAAATCAAATACCTCGCCCTGGGCCTGTAAGTGGGTACTGCCTGGGTAAAGATCCGTATCTTCTTGAAAACGCTTTTGAAAACATAGCGGAAAAACGAGGGTTTAATTCAATATGGTATTATGGTAGAAGGGCGAATGATTGGCTTAATCAAAAAGTTGTTGAAGAAGTGAAAGGTGAAAAAATTCTTTTAGCAGGTTTAAGCTTCAAGGAAAATATTGATGATTTTAGATACAGTCATAGCATAGAAATTATAAAAGATTTAATTAAAAATAATTATGAGGTATATGTTCATGACCCTTATTTGGATAAAAATGAGTATACAAAATTACCGGTTGGTATTGATAAAAAGGTTGTTAAGGTCGAAGACATTGAAAATTCTGTAAAAAAGGTTGATACTATAATAATAGCAACCCGGCATAAAGAATATGAGATGCTGGACTCTAAAAGTTGGAGATCTGATTTAAAAATAATAGATTTATGGAATATTTTAAATAAAAAATCATTCTGAAAGAAAGAAACTGTTAGTTTATTTTCTTTAGGGGGAAATTTTAATGACTGTCAAATATGTCACCGAGGAAGAATGGGATTTTTTAATTATCCTAGATGCTTGTAGATACGATTTTTTTAAAGATAACTACGAAGATTTTTTTGAGTTTGGAGATTTATATAAGGTTGAAAGCCCTGCGATTGAGACTATAGAATGGGCTGAGAAAAATTTTAAGGGGAAATATGATGATATGATTTATATTTCAACGACTCCTTTTATAAATTCCAAAAAAAGTGTCAGACAAAGAGGGTATTTTTTCGATGGAAAAAAACATTTTTTCAAGGTTATCGACGTTTGGGATGTAGGATGGGATGATAATATCCAAACGGTGAGACCAAAAACGGTGAATAAATTTTTTGAAAAAGAGTTTGAAAAACATTCAGATAAAAGATTTATATTACATTATATGCAGCCGCATGCACCATACTTGTCTTTGGAGGAAATTTATTCTAAGCATGATGAATCATATAAAAAAGTGAAGGAACACAATGAAAAAAATAAAATCTTCGAAAAAATAAAAAAAGTGTTGTTGCCTTTTTTTATGAAAACTTTTGGTACAGAAATAATATGGAAGTTGAATAAAATATTTGGATTTAGACAGGTGTTACCACCCCATATGGAGATGGCATGGAGGCTTATAGGTAAAGAAGGATTAAAGAAAGCATATATTGAAAACCTCCGGATTACGCTTAAAAATGTTAAGGATTTAGTTGAAAAAATGGATGGGAAAATAGTTATAACTGCGGATCATGGTGAATTACTTGGGGAAAATGGTTTTTTTGGGCATGGTCCTCCTTTACCAAGACATAAAAAGTTAATAACTGTGCCTTGGTTGATTATCGAAAAAAATAATAAAATTTAAGATTTAAATTTAATATTTTTTTGGGTGAAAAAAAATAATATGGTTGATAAAGAAGAACGAGATATTAAAAATATTTTTCTTGTAACTGTAGATGATTTACGTGCAGATCACTTAGGTTGTAAGGGTTACAAAAAAGATGTTACACCGAATATTGATGAATTTGCTGAGAGAAACATTTTGTTTACTAATGCTTTTTCTAATGCTCCTCAGACAACTATTTCTTTTCCCTCTATACTTTATGGTGCTTATGCTTCTAATTTTTTTAATAAAAGAAACTATCTTAAGAAGAAAAGTATAGCAGGTGCTTTAAGGGAGAAGGGTTACAAGACTTTGGCTTTTAACTCTAATCCTCATTTTAAAATGTGGGGTTTTAGTAAGGGTTTTGATTTTTTTGAAGATTTCCTTTCTGAAACAGGTAGTGAAAGAGATAAAACGTTTGAAAAAGTCAAAAAAAAATTTGTCAAAAAAATCGGTAAAAGGAATATAATTTTTAAATCTTTATCTAGGGTTTTATCTTTTTTAGGTGCAGATATTGCTCAGCCTTATGCTGATGCTGAGTTGATGAATGAAAGATTTTTTGAGGAAATAGATGATTACCAAGGTGAAAAGGTTTTTTGTTGGATGCATTATATGGATCCTCATTATCCTTTCTTTCCAAAGGACGAATTTTTGGAGGAGGATTTTTCGGAAAAAGAAATTCTAAGGTTGAATCGCCTTCAGAGGAGAGCTTTGCATTTCAATGAGGATATCCCTCGAGAAGATGTTAAAAAAATGATTATGCTTTATGATGCAGAGATAAAATTTTTTGATTCTCAGTTTAAAATTTTTATCGAAGAGTTGAAAGAAAGAGGTATGTATGATGATTCTTTAATTGTTTTTACTTCAGATCATGGTGAGTTATTTGGTGAACATGGTAGATTTGGTCATGATCAGGATGTTCTATATCAGAAACAGCTAGAGGTTCCGTTGATAGTTAAAACTCCAGATGTGAGAAATGATGTTTATCAGAAAATTACTTCTCTTATTACTGTTCCATCGACTATCTATGATTATGTTGATGGTGAAGAAAATTTTTTTGATATGCCGTCTCTTTGGGATAGAGAGAAATATATTATTAACGAAGGTTTTAACTGGGATTTTTTTAAAAAACGTAGGCTGGTGAAAAAAGAAGAAATAATGGTTTCTTGTCGAAAAGATAATTGGAAGCTTATTATTGATAACATCCATAATAGGAGAGAATTATATGATTTGTCTAAAGATTCAGAGGAGTTAAACAATGTTTATGGTTTTAAAACAAAAGAGGTGGATGTTTTGGAGAAAATAGTTGATAATCATCTTAAAGAGTCTTTGGAAGGTGAACGGGATTTGGTTTCGGATAAAATTAAACGTTTGAAAAAATCTGGTAAAATATAAGTTTTAATTTTTTATGTGTTAGATATGATGAATAAAGAGATAGATCAGAAACTTGGTAAATATTACATCGATATGAAGGTTAACCTGAGGAAACCTAAATTGGAGACTTATAAATTTGATGATGATAACATTTTGCTTTATAAGATTCCTTACACTGAAAACTATGATCATTATCCTGTTACCATCGCGCAGTATGGACTTGGAAACTATGAAAAATATCTAGATACAAAAGATAAAAAATATTATAGAAGATTTTTAAAACAGGTTGAATGGCTTGTAGATAACATAAATATAGAAAATGATTTGGGTGTATGGGAGCATTATTATACACTGCCTTTTTATGAATTTAATAGAATCCCTTGGGTTCATGGGATGGGGCAATCTATTGCAATTTCTGTTCTACTAAGAGCTTTTCAGGAGACAAAGGATGAGAAATATTTAAATTTTGCAAAAAAAGCGTTTAATGTTTTTGATAAAAAAATTAAAAATAACGGAGTTTTATTTAGAGATGAAGAAGAGAATATATGGCTTGAGGAGTATGCAATTCTTCCACCGCCACATATCCTAAATGGTTTTATTTTCATAGTTTTTGGGATAAACGAGTATTATAAGGTTACAAAATCAAAAAAGAGTTTAACAATTTTTAATAAATGTTTAGAGACTATTGAAAAAAATATAGCCCTTTATGATACAGGTTATTGGTCTAAATATAATCTTTTACAAGATCACCCTGCAGATGATTTCTATCATGATTTACATATTAAGCAGTTGAATGCGTTATATAGGATTACAAAAAAAGATATTTTCAAATTTTATGCAAAAAAATGGAAGGATTATTCAAAAAAACCTTTTAATAGATATAAAAAGACATTTGTAAGAGTACTTACCCATATAAGGTTGAATGGGATTATTGGCTGTATAAAAAAATATAAAACCATGAGAAAATGGCATAATAAATAGGTTTATTTAGTGAATATGTATGAAAATATGTTTTGTAGGTGAAACAAAATTAACCTTTGTAAAAAAGGACTTAGAGATTCTAAAGAAATATTACCGAGTTGATGAGTTAAAGATTCCATGTAAAAAAACGGATTGGATAAAATATTTTTTTAGTCTTTTTAAAAAAATCAAAGAGTGTGAAGTTGTTTTTTGTTGGTTTGCAGGATGGCATACATTTTTCCCTGTTTTATTTTCAAAGCTTTTTAGAAAAAAATCAATTATTGTCGCTGGAGGATATGACGCTGTAGACATACCTGAGCTGGGTTATGGTGCATTTTCTAATTTTAAAGAGAGGATACCTGCTAGATATGTGTTAAGAAATTCTGATGTTGTTTTAGCTGTATCAAAATTTACAAAAAAAGAGATTTTAGAAAAAGTTAACCCTAAAAAAATAGTAGTTGTTTATAACGGTATTGACATTGATGAAATTGATTTTTCTTTGGATAAAGAGAATATTGTTATTACAATTGGTAGTAAAATTAAGTTAAAAGGTTTAGATACTTTTGTTAAAGCATCGAAGTATTTTTCGAATTGTAAATTTGTTGTTGTTGGATTTGAGAAAAGAGGTGAGTTTTCTGAAAATGATTCTAAAAATCTTACATTTTTAGGAACATTGCCACATGATGAAGTTTTGAAATGGTTAGGAAAAGCAAAAGTATATTGTCAACTGTCATATGTTGAATCTTTTGGAGTTGGTGTTGCTGAGGCTATGGCTTCAGGATGTATACCTGTGGTAACAAATGTTGGAGCTTTGGCTGAGTTGGTTGGAAATCTTGGTTTTTATGTTGAATATGGAGAGGTTAGTAAAACAGTTGATGAGATCAAAAAAGCATTAGAAAGCTCAAATGAGGAAAGTGTTAAGGTTAAAAAAAGAATTGTAAATAATTTTTCTTATGATAAAAGATGTAAAGAATTGATATCAATAATTGATGAGATGGTTAAAAAGTAATTATTAAATAATAATACTTTAATGCCGGATGAATTAGATAAAAGAGTTTAATAATTTAGAGGGAAATATGGAGTATAAAATGTTTGTTTTAAATTATAATTTTCATTTAAATCTATAGTTTATTAAAGATTTGAGAGATATGATATGAAAGGCATTGTTACAACAAGTTTGAATTCAAAGGGTAGGCTTTATTCTTATCATCGCCATGATATTGAAATTTTAGAAAAACATTTTGATTTAAAAGTTGTAAGATGGTCTAGAAAGTTTACAATGAGTGTCCCTGAGATAATAAGTTTACTAAGACATGGAAGGGATGCAGATTTTATAATATCTTTTTTTCCTCAGTTTCACTCCGTTGTTTCTAGTATTTTAGCAAAAACACTGAATATTCCACATTTTATAGTTTATGGTATTGCACCAAAAGAAGAAAAATCGTTAATGGTGAAATTAACTGATTTTCTTTTTCTTAATGATTCAAAGCAAATCAAGGAATTATCGAATGCTTTTGGCATTAGTGAAGATAAAATGATTGTTGTTCATCGAGAATTTGATTATAATTATTTTACAGGTAATGAGAAAAAAGAACGATTTGTTTTATCTGTTGGAAATAATTATCATCGTAAGGGAATTGATAGGATTATTGCAGTTGCTGAAAATTTACCTGATGTAAGATTCGTGGTTATTGGACTTAAGAAACCCTTTGATGAAATACCGAGTAACATAGAGTTTAAGGGATTGGTTCCTCAAAATGAACTCCTTGAGTATTATAAAAAGGCTAAGGTGTATCTTCAGCTTACCCGATGGGATGCAGTACCAAACGCATTAATTGAAGCAATGCTATGTGAATGTATACCAATTGCTACTAGAGATGGTTTGTGGGGTTGTGGTTGGGATTTACCTTTTGATATCAGTGGTTATGTCATTGATAAAAAACAGTTTAACGATACAGATTATCTTTGCAGAATAGTAAAAGAAAGTATAGATAGTGAAAATAATGAAAGAAAGTTGAATGAAGCAAGAAAGGAATGCATTAAACGATTTGGAACACCTATTAGGGAGAAAAATCTTGTTGAAGCTATTAAGAGTAAAATAAAAGAGTAGTTTACTATACAATTAATTAATATTTTATTCTGTATTTTTAGACGGGAGAATAACTTTAGGATTTATAGATAACGGTAATGGCATAGTAAATTTATCCAATCGTAATACTTAATAAATTAATTTTCATAAAGGGAGTTAATATAGTGAAATAGGAGAGCTAGCCCCCTATAACCCCCCTTTCGCCTTCCCTCCCTCGGCACGCCCTCAACAGTATGTTTCGGTCATGCCGCATCCCCACTCGGCGGATAAAAACTGTCAAGTTTTTGTTGAGCATCATCAACAACAGCAACATTATGATGTTGCCACTAATCTCTAATATATTGACTTGAATCCTCCAAGTTTTTTCTACCAGTAGACTCATGGTGTTCATAACCACTCCAAAAAC
>JAZKSQ010000061.1:0-8740 GCA_036625995.1 Thermoplasmatota archaeon
TTACAGAGGGTCAGATTGTTTTAGAGAGAGGTCTTCATAAAAAAGATATTTATCCGCCTATATCGGTTCTTCCTTGTCTTTCTCGTCTTATGGACCGTGGTATAGGAGAAGATCGTACCCGTGAGGATCATTCAGGTGTTTCAAATCAGTTGTATGCTGCATATGCTGAGGGTAATGATTTACGTGATTTGGTTGCGATTGTCGGTGAAGATGCTCTTTCTGATAGAGATAGAAAGTTTTTGAATTTTGCAGATGAATTCGAAGAAAAATTTGTTAAACAAAAAAGAGACGAGGATAGAGATATTGAGACTACTTTATCCATCGGCTGGGAACTGCTTTCTAAGCTTCCTGTCTCTGAGCTTAAAAAGATTGATGAAGAATATATAGACAGATATCATCCAGATAGACGAAAACAAGAAAAAAAGGAAAAAGAACAGGAAGAACAGGGTGAGGAATCCGATTCAGAGGAAGACGAAGAACAAAAATGATATTGAAAGCTAAGAATTGTATGTTTTGATTGGAGGTTTTATATCTAGTTTATGGCTGAAGAAATAATGGAAGGCGTCAATCCTACGAGGATGGAGCTTTTAGGGATCCGTAAAAAACTAAATCTAGCAGATAAAGGACATAACCTACTTGAAGAAAAACGTGACTCTCTTGTTGAAAGATTTTTTAAAATCATCGATAAAAGAAACGATCTTTCCGGAAGAATAGACAAAAAATTTCAGTCTGCCTTTAGTTCACTTATAGAAGCTCAGATGATTATGGGTGAAGACAAAGTAGAAGAAATGTCATATCTTTCAGATGAAATAAACGAGTTTTCTCTTCAAAGTGAAAACATAATGGGTGTTAAAATACCTAACTTAGATACAGAAAAAATATCTTTTGATACTACTCCCAATTATGGTTTTTTTGAGACTTGTTCTAAACTTGATGACGCTCAACTGAAATTTAAAGATCTGTTAAAAGATTTAATTGAACTCGCTGATCTGGAGGCAGGAATCAAATCTTTGTCTATCGAGATTGAAAAAACCAAACGTCGTGTAAATGTTCTTGAAAACAATTTGATTCCTAAACTTAAGGCTACACGTAAATATATAGAGATGCAGCTTGAGGAAAGAGAAAGAGAAGATTTCATACGTAGAAAACGTATAAAATCGATGATGGAAGAAGAAAAAAAGAAAAAACAAAAAAAATAAATAAAAAACCAATTTTATTTTTTTAAAAATGTGGAAAGTTTTATATTTTTCAATTTTTTTTAGGTTATAAAGGTATATTTTTTTATGGGAAAGTTAGAAGACGACCCGATACTAGGACGGTTTTTTGATACACCAGAAAAAAAAGCTAGAGTACTTTTTTTTATCAAAATAGCTTATATCATATGGATTTTTTTTCTAATAATAGGTATTTTATATCTTTTATTCTGGGTTTTTACCAGATAAAAAATTTTTATATTTTTTTTAAGTGATTTTTATGTTTTTTATCGTTGAAATGTTGGTATTGTCTGCATAATCATAAACCTTGATCCAATAGGATATTTCTTCTCCAGATTTAAATTGACCTAATTCCTTTCCATAAACTGGTTTATTCTCCAGGTTTTTTAAAGGATCTTCAGGATGTCTAGACTGTACAGGATTACTGCCATAAAGATACGTCTCATGAGAACGAGTTAGAGAACTATTCTGCCAATATAAAACTACTTTTTTAACAGGAAAAATAGAGTTAGACGTTACATCAGCATATATAACAACATTGCTTTTATTATCTGGATTTTCAGGAGTAGAATATACTTCTTTAATACTTAGAGAATTAGTTACACCGGATTCATTTATCACAAAACTGGTCTCTGCATGATAGACTAAATCAGAATAATCTAAAGCTTTAGCATGAATATGATGAACCCCCGGATTCAGTCCTTCGATATTCCATAGCAGCTCCCAGTTGTTGGTTCCATCTGCTTTTTTCCATCTACTATCATCTATAGAAACCCGTATTTCTTTTATTCTTTGGTTATCCCAGCTTTTTCCACTGATTAAAACATTTTTTTGCTCTTCGTCAAATATCTGCTTATCAAAAGGTTTTTCCACAGTTGTATAGGGTGGTGAAAGATCATATATTCTAACCATTTGTTTATCAAAGCTTTTTGAGTTAGAAATCTTTATTTCATATATGCCAGGTTTAATATTTGAGGTATTCCAAATATAAGACCAGATGTTGTCTTTGATTGTTAAATTGTTTTTTGTTATATTGGCTATTGTTAGCTGCAGTTTTTCTGTGTTGGTAACTCCTTTTATCTTTATTTGATCTCCTATGTTAAAACAAGGTTTTTCGAAAATATTGCTAGAAGGGTGAGTTATTTTAGCGATACTTTCATCTGTTTCTTTTAAGATTTTAAATGAATAGTTCAAAAACGAATGTGTATTATATGAAGGATTTTTAAATACTAGATAATAGTCTTTTTGTCGTAGATTTAAAGTAAAATCGTTTTCACCGGTTATTTTTTTATGTTGGCAACAAAATCTTTGATTGTTTTTATATTTTTGATAATTTTTTTCATCTAAAACATATAGATCGATTTCACCTTTTTTTGTATAGAAACCTTTTTCATCTACCCATAAACCGTTTTCTTGAATCTGATATGAATTAACATCGGTTGAAAATCTAACTGAAAAATCTTTTTCGTCTGGTTGAATTTCATTGTATCTTAGTTTTTTTTGTCTAAGTGTTGGAAAAATGATTTTATAGGATCGGTCTTTGTCTCTGGTGTCAAGTGTTCTAATTGAATTATGTTTTGCTATCTGAAGTGGTTTAATAAATTTGCCATGTTGAATTAAAAAGATATAGCTATTTTTATTTCCCAGATGAAAACTACATTTACCTTTGATGTCTGTATAGTTCCATATAGTTTTGATAGGTAGTTCTTTACTGTCAGGCATGTCTTGTATTTTTTGTATAGATTTGTTATAAATATATTGAGTTATCGTTCCTTTAAGAATAGGGGGTAGTTTATTCCAGATTTCCTGTATTTTTTCAATAATTTTGTTTTTAATTAAAGTAATATCTTTGGTTCCTTTGACAAGTACAGTTACTCTAGTGGCGTCTACTGGTTGAAGATTTTGATCAAGCACGGTGAAATTAACTTTTCTTTTGTCTTTTTTGTGTAGATATTTATCGGTTACATCTTTTATGGATTGATCTCCTATCCAGTAAAATATTGCTGATATTTCTTTGCCCCATCCGTAGGCATATATTTCTCTTTTATCTACGGCTCCGCCTTTATCTTCCCACCAGTTGTCGTTTTGATGCCATCCTCGCTCATAAAATTCACGCCAGACATGATCTTCACCAATATTGCTAGTACTAACCGTAGGTATCAAGGCGGCTTTCATAGCAGATACTGCGATTTTTTGAAGTTCTCCACACCATCCGTTATGTTGATGTGCGACGACGCTAGGTTGGATAGGACGGTCGCCAAATGCTTGATATGGAACAGTTTTACCTATCCAATAACTTAAGGCCTCGACGGCGGTGGGATGATTTTCCATACTCCACCTCCATGTTCTATTTTTAGGCTGAGAATAATTTTTTCCATCCCAAAGATACTCTATATCTGAAATTTTTTCTTTTAAAAGAGGATATCCGATGTCGTTATGATTAAACAGATAATTTCTCCAAAAAGTGTTATAGACCTCTTTGATTTCTTCACTTCCACATCCAGGATGGACTATATACCAATAGTAGATGTTTTTAGGAAGACGTATCTTTTTTTCCTTTCCGTCTTCGAGTGTTAAATAGTCAATAGTTGAATAACGTCCTTTTTCAGGATCATCGGCATCTATAATTTCGGCATATTTTATTGTCTTGTCATTTTGATATAGAAAAAACACGTTTTTTTTCAACAAATCTACCGCTGGAGGATTTGACATAGGTGAATATGCTATGGAAAAACATATTTCATCAACATATCTATCTTCTACCTCAAGTATTAATTCTGCATATTCATCTGGGTTAGAAATTGATTTCAACTGTTTTATCAACGGAAATCTCAGCCATCTAGGTGTTCTAGCTACGGCTTTTTGTATTTTATCAGAAAAAACTTCGTCAATAACAGGTTTTTCAATTTCTTTAACATCAAAATCTTCGCTATCTATCTTAACACAGTATTCTGAACTAGGCTGAATATCAATTTGATTTTCTAGATGCTCAACAAGATTATTTCTATCAATCTTTTTTTGATTTCCTTCAGATGTCACCGGAAAATTAAGGTTGAAACTTAACAAGGCTACTAATAAGATTACCAATATATTTTTTAAAATCTTTTTATGTTTCAAACTTAGTTTACCTCTTATTCCAAAATTTTTTTACAAATCTATTTTTCCGTCTATAAATATATTTTTCCTATTAATTAAAGTTTTAGATAATACCATCCAATTTTTTTGTTTAAACAAAAAAAATATACTCTTAAGCAAACTTCTCTTCTTTTTTTACAATATCGGTAAATCGGTAAATTTTTGAAAGAGATAAATGATACATTTTTAAGAGAGTAATAGAAAATGAAGATCGATCCATGGAGTTCAACTAAATATCAAGACTATAAACGTCTTCGTGACGAATTTGGAATTGAAGAATTCAACATAGAAAAATATAAAGACCTTCCTAAACCACATCGGTTACTTAGAAGAGGCGTAATTTTTGGACATAGAAATTTCAACAGAATAAAAAAAAGTATACAACAAGATAAACCCTGGGTTATACTGACTGGTTTAATGCCTTCAGGAAAAATGCATCTAGGACATAAAATGGTGATAGATCAAATCATCTACTATCAGAGTATAGGTGCAGAAATCGTGATAGCAGTGGCTGACATAGAATCATATGCTACAAGAGGATACACGCTAAAAGAAGCAGAAGAAATAGCTCTAAAACAATATATACCCAATTATATCGCTTTAGGTTTAAAACCAGAGAAATGTCGTATCTATTTTCAATCAAAAAACACGGATGTAAAAGACCTTGGATATATACTAGGTAAAAAAATCAACTGGTCTCAGATGCAGGCAACATATGGATTCAACGAATCAAGTAATATGACCCATGTTTTCTCGCCGCTGATACAAACCGGAGATATACTACATGTACAGCTACGTAAAAACGGAGGGATAAGACCTGTATTAGTACCTGTAGGTGTAGATCAAGATCCACATATAAGACTAAGTAGAGATGTCGCCAGTGCATACAGGCTTTATAATGTAAAAACCACCAGAGACCAACGTATAGGAGTATTTGTAAAAGTAGAGAAAGATATAGGAAAACTACTAGAAGAAGCTGAAAAAATACTGAAAAATATGGGATATAATAAACTGGAAAAAATAAAGGATTATAAAGCTCTTTATATCAACGATGCAGATCAGTTAGATGTCGACAAAATAGATGAAAAACTAGCTATACATGAATCAAAAATGGGTGGATATGGATTTATGTCTCCATCTGCAACTTTTCATCGATTTATGACCGGTCTAACCGGAGAAAAAATGTCTTCTTCAAAACCAGAAACAGCTATCTTTCTAACAGATAAACCCAACGAAGCAAAAAAGAAGATAATGAACGCAAAAACAGGAGGAGCAGTAAGCTTGGAGGAACATAAAGAAAATGGTGGAAAACCAGAAGAATGTATGATATATGAACTATTCGTTTATCATCTAATCGAAGATGATCAAAAACTAAAAGAGATTTATAATAATTGTAGGAAAGGAAAACAACTATGTGGTCAATGTAAAAAAATAGCTGTAGAAAAAACAACCGATCTTTTAGAAAAAATATCTGAAAAGAAAAAAGATATAGATCAGTCCTCAATCAAAAAATATGTCGAAAAACAATAAATAAAAACTTTTTTAAAAAAAACGTTTTTTTTGGTGGATATCTTTTTGTATCAAAATTAAGATTTCAAATAAACACATAAAACGGGGCCCGTAGGGTAGTTTGGCATCCTTCTACCATGGGGCGGTAGTAACTCGCGTTCAAATCGCGGCGGGCCCATAACGGTTTCTCCACACTGACGATTTCAATCTAGATTCATATTTTTTTCCAAAGATTCTCAAATATTCTATTATCAGCATCTTTTTATGGTTATAAACAAAGTACTTTTATTAAAGTCACCAAACCAAGTATGATGGTTAAAAATGCTATACTTCTTTTAAGTATAAATGAACTTATCTTTTTTACTAAAAACACCGATACTGGGACAGATATTGATGCTCCTATAAATAATGGTAAAATGAATTTAAAAATCAAATAAATGCGTGCCAATAGTCCAAATTAAGTTAGACCAAACGGTTTCGAAGGAATTATTTTTTTTAACATAAGAATCTTATTTTTACTTTATTTATATCTTTTGTCCCATATAATTGCCAAAAAATATATAAAATAAAGAAACAATTCCAACTGAGGGAAAAACTATGTTAACTCATAAAAATAAAATTTTTGTTTTGACAATAACTGCATTTCTAATACTATCGACTATACCGTTTTTTGTAAACGCTGAAAACAATCAGAAAGTGAAGGTTATAATTGGTTTTAAAGAACAACCAAATCCACAGACAGTTAAAAAATATGGTGGAGAAATAAAATATCAATATTCAATAATTGACAGTATTGCGGCAACGATTCCAGAAAAAGCTATAAATGCATTACAGAAAAACCTAAATATAGAATATGTTGAAGAAGATCATCAGTTTAACCTTCTTGAACAAACATTCCCGTGGGGAGTGGACAGGATAGATGCGGATGTAGCCCACAGCTATCCCAACCAGGGTAGCTCAGAGACAGATATAGCAATAATCGATACAGGCATCGATTATGACCATCCCGATCTAAATGATAATTACGCTGGCGGATATGATTATGTAAACAGTGACAGCGATCCAATGGATGACAATGGTCATGGAACCCACTGCGCTGGAATTGCAGCAGCGGAGAATAACAGCCAAGGTGTCATAGGGGTGGCCCCAGAAGCAGATTTGTATGGAGTTAAAGTGCTGGATAGCACCGGCTCTGGCTACTTAAGTGATGTAGCGGCAGGTGTAGAATGGGCCATGAAAGGCCCAGACGAAACTCTAGGAACTGGGGATGACGCCGAGGTAATCTCTATGAGTCTTGGAGGAGGCCAGGACAGCACTTTGAAGAATGCGGTTGATACAGCCTATGATAACGGCTGTCTTCTTGTGGCCGCTGCAGGTAATGACTACGGGGGATCAGTGTCTTATCCAGCTTCCTATAGCTCAGTTGTTGCTGTGTCCGCTATAAATAGCAACGATGAACTCGCTGATTTTAGCAACTATGGATCAGAAATTGAGTTAACTGCTCCAGGAGTAGATATTTACTCAACCTACTGGGATGATACCTACACAACTATGGATGGGACCTCTATGGCTTGTCCACATGTTAGTGGAACTGCCGCTCTTGTGTTCGCCACAGAAATTACTGATGAAAATGAAAACGGCAGAATCAACGATGAGATACGGGATAGACTCCACAATACTGCTGAGGATCTCGGTAGCAGCGGATGGGATCAATACTTTGGATATGGATTAGTTGATGCCGAAGCGGCAGCAGCCAGTATTGGAACACCACCCAGCATAACAGTTAAACAGCCTGATGGTGGTGAGATTTGGGGTGCAGAAACCATACAGAACATCAAGTGGACAACTAAAGCTGGTAGCGGTACAATTACAGGTATTGATCTTGAGTATAGCACAGACGGAGGCTCTACCTATAACCCAATAGTGACCAGCACTATGGACGACGGCCTGTATAGTTGGACTGTTCCAGATGAAGACAGCAATCATTGTCTCGTGAAGGCTACAGTATATGATGATAACGGTCTTTCAGATACCGATGTTAGCAACAGCTCATTTGAAATTATTGGTATACCCCCTGAACCAGCTGAAAATCTAATTGTTGAGCATTATGCCACTCAACCTGTTTTAGATACATCAGTCTTATTCAGCAAGGCTAATTCCGAACCGACTGTAAACGATTATACAGATACACATATGTCTGATGACTTTTATCATGAAATATTGGAGGATGACACAGTTCAAGGAGGATCAGGTAAAGCAGATTTGGATGTAAAATATGATATATCGATATCATCTGGTACATCTCCGCCATTTACTCTTTACATTGAATCATATGCGACTACCGATGAATCTTATTCAGTTAGCTACACGGTTAATGGCGGCGGAGGAGAAACAAGTGTTATTACCATCCCTGTTTCAGAAGATATAAGAAGCTATCAGATTAGTGGAGTAAACCCTGCTGACACAGTTAACATAAATATAAAGGATTCTTCCCAGAACCCTAGGGAAACTGTAGGAGCAGTCTACATTGATCATCTATATATTGAGTCAGCGGGAAGTGTTAGTAACACTGCAGATAACGCAGTAAACTGGACTGCTAGTCCAGACGATGGAAGTGGAAGTAATGATGTAAGTTACTATGAGGTGTTAAGATGTTTCTCCAGCGATGGTTCGGCTGATGAATCTTTTCAGGTAACTGCCGACGGTTCTGAGTCGTACAGTTTTGTTGATAGTGGTGCTGGTACCGCAGACAATACTAGATGGTGGTATATGGTCAGAACCGTCGATTCAGATGGTCTTTATAATGATACCAATTATATACAGGAACCATTAGATAGTAATTCTGCACCCGATGCACCTACTAATCCATCTCCATCGGACGG